>NZ_JADOVD010000014.1:0-94643 GCF_015752245.1 Flavobacterium sp. CG_9.10 | reverse complement strand
CCTTCGTTTGTTCCTTGCAAGACAAAGATATTGACTAATTGCGTATGTTTGTAAAACTTAAAATGTTAAAGTCCGATTATTAGGGGGCTAAACCAGCTGCACATTGTTAAAAGTCAAAACTACCTTTTTTTGTCGGTGAACAACTAAAGAAAACCGTTAATTTACATAAGTTTAACTAGAGATTATGTGTTTTTCTTACATTAGAATAAAGTCTTTTAAACCCTCACTATAAAAATTATTGACTACCATATTTTTTTGTACAAACAATTGAATGTTACTTAGTAAAATGTAATTAGTAATACTAGTGCGTTGGTCAAATACGTTTGCAATCTACAAATCATTCACATTAAAATTTCTTCACGATCTTCATAATTAAATTCGTTTCTGAAAATTCAAAAATAGTAATTAAAATTTTACTTTGGTTGCATGCCATTCAAAATAGTTTAAAATCCATGATTGCAATTAACGTTTGTAATCGCAGTGATTTTTAAAAGGGATCAAAAAAAAAATAAGTGATTTTTGAAAAAAATATGAATCTAAAAAAGTTCTTAATTTAAAATCACTAATATTTTATAAAAAAAAAGAGGCAATCTCTGGGGGGAGACAACCTCTAAATTCCAAAAAAAAACTAACTTATATTTTTACAAAAATGTTGGTGTAATATTTTGTTCCGTTTGTTGGATTTGTTCTAATTGCGATGCCGAAATTAGTAAAATTGCCTTCAATATTTGCTTTATGTCCTGGGCTAGCTAACCATGCATCAAAAGCTGCTTGAGGAGTACTATAATTGTAAGCAATATTTTCACCTACAGTTTTTGCACCTAAAACTTTAATGATATCTTCGGAACGAGCAACAAAATCATTATGATTAACGACATTGTTTGCGATCATATAATTGTCATGCTCCTCTGACTTTATAGAGATATAATTAATTTTTTCTAATGGATTTAATCCAATACTAATTCTATATTTATTTATTAAATCCAAAGTTTGATTTTCGGAAGTACTGTAAGAATAATTAGCTACAATTGGAGAAGAAACACTTGCCGCTTGCCCGACTGAAGAATCCGAAGAACAAGAAAACATGGTATTTATTGCTGAAAAAAGTACTAATGTACGAAGTAAATTAAATTTCATAAAACGTTAAGTAGTTCAAATTTAAAGTAGATTGTGGGGCAAACTTCTTTAAAAAAAATTATAAATATTATTGCTTATTAATATTCAAAACTATTTTTTTTATCGTCTAAGTACCAAATAAAATCGACAAACTACACAATATTAACAACTTATACCATTCTTTTCTTACATCAAGGAGAGAGTCGTTCTATTTTCCAAGCGAAATTTTCTTGGCTTGTGTATCGAATTCTGTCGTGTAAACGATTTGGCCTTCCTTGCCAAAACTCAACTTCGACAGGAGTAACTAAAAATCCTCCCCAGTGATCTGGTCTGGGAATTACAATTCCTTCATAATCGTTTTCTAATTGTTTTAAATTTTCTTCCAAAAAAGCACGAGAAGGAACAACCTCGCTTTGATTTGACACAATGGCTCCTAATTTGCTTCCGTCTGGTCTGGATTCGAAATAATTGTCTGAAGTAATTTCAGATGTTTTGTGAGCAATTCCTTTTATAATAACTTGTCGCTCCATAGAATGCCAAAAGAAAGACAAACATATTTTTGGATTATCAGCAATAGCTTTTCCCTTTTCTGAATTATAATTTGTATAAAAAATGAATCCTTCCTCGTTAAATTTTTTCAACAAAACAACCCTTGATCTTGGAAATCCATCTAAACCAATTGTAGCAACGGTCATCGCATTTACTTCCTCGTTTCCTCCAAATTCTTCTATTTCATGAAACCATCGGTGAAATAAATTAATAGGATCTTCGGGGATATTTGATTCCAATAACTCACTCTTTTCATATGATTTTCTGTAATGACTTAAATCTTCCATATTTTTGATATTTTCTATTATTGTTATCGTATTATCTTTGAAACTCATTCAAATAAATTATTTTTTTTACGTTTAAAACTCAAAAATTTTTCCATCATCAGCTAGAAGTACTTCTGGAAAAATAGTTTCAGCTTCTTCTTTAAAAAGAGCTATACTTTCATAACGTGTAGAGTAATGTCCTAAAATTAATTGCTTTGCATTAGATTTAAAAGCAATCATCGCAGCTTCCTTTGCAGTAGAATGAAGGGTTTTTTTAGCTAAACTTTCTTCTGATTGTAAAAAAGTTGATTCATGGTATAAAACATCTACATTTTCTACGATTGAAAGTATAGATTCATCATAAGCTGTATCCGAACAAAAAGCATAATTTTTAGCGGGAACAGGATCAAAAGTTAATTTGTCGTTTTCAATTATCCTCCCGTCTTCCAAGGTAATGTCTTTACCATTTTTTATCTTCTGATAATAACACGTATCGATTTCATAATTTTGAACTGCATCCAAATTAAGTTTCCTCTCCCCTATTTTTTCTTGGAAAAAAAAACCATTGGTATACACACGATGTTTTAACGGTATGGTTTTCACCAAAACCTTTTCGTCTTCAAATATTATTTCGCTTTCTGTTGATTCCAATTCATGAAAAAACAAACCATAATTTGTCCAAGAATTTGATAACCGCAATTGTAATTTGATGATTTCTTTAATTCCTTTTGGACCATAAATATGCAAATCGGTAGTTCTATTTAACAAACTGAAGGTCGAAACTAAACCAACTAACCCAAAAAAATGATCTCCATGTAAATGCGAAATGAAGATATGATTAATCTTTGAAAACCTGATTTTATTCTTGCGTAGTTGCACTTGTGTACCTTCTCCACAGTCGATTAAAAAAAGTCTGTTTTTTATGTCTAAAATCTGTGAAGTGGGATTGGTAAAAGTTCGAGGTGTAGCTGCATAGCAACCAAGTATTGTTAGTTTCAAGTTCTTGTTTATTCGGTTATTGTGTATTGGTTAAATCAATTAAACGGTTAAACAAATAACCGAATACACTGATTTAAAAACCTAAATCTCTTTCAATTTCTTCCATTTCAATAATATCATGCGCTTCTAATAATGAAGGTACGACAGTTAGTTTACTGGAAACCGCATTAAAATCAAAATCTGAGGTAACTACAACAAATGATTTTTTAGCTTTTTTATGTTGTTTTGATAAAGGTTTAAATAATTTGATGTCATTTGCAGAAAAATCTTTATACTGTAAAAGATCAATAATTATATTGTGTTTTTCAAATGTTTTATATTGATGGGTAACTTTCATCAAAAAAGAGGTAAAATCACCTTGTGTATCTCTAATGGTTATCGTGTGGGCTTTTTGGTCTACTTTCATTTTTTTTGAATTTCAGAGATGATGAATCGAAAAATTTTTATTAAAAGCTAATTTACAAAGTTTTCTATTAATTTACTGAATTTTTGAAGCCAAAAGATAAATAACCGCCATTCTAATTGCGACCCCATTTTCGACTTGGTTTAAAATCACAGATTGATGTGAATCCGCAACTTCACTGGTGATTTCTACACCACGATTTATAGGACCGGGATGCATGATTACAATTTCCTTATTTAGGGAATCCAATAAAGTCTTATCAACTCCATATTGCTGTGCATATTCTCTAGTTGAAGGAAAATAATTCACATCCAATCTCTCATTTTGGACTCGTAACATATTAGCGACGTCACACCATTCCAACGCTTTTCTCAAATTAGGTTCGACCGTCACACCAAGAGACTCAATATATCTTGGAATAAGTGTTTTGGGCCCGCAAACTTTAACTTCTGCTCCCTGCATTTTCAAAGCATATATATTTGATAAGGCAACTCGGGAATGCAAAACATCACCAACAATAACTACTTTTTTCCCAGCCACTTCTCCCAGTTTTTCTCTAATCGAATAACTGTCTAACAAGGCTTGTGTTGGATGTTCATGAGCTCCGTCTCCTGCATTTACTATGCTCGCTTTAACATTTTTTGACAAGAAATAGGCAGCTCCAGGATTGGCATGTCGCATGACTACCATATCCACTTTCATCGAAAGAATATTATTTACGGTATCAATTAGTGTTTCTCCTTTTTTGACAGAAGATTGCGCTGCCGAAAAACTAATAACATCTGCTGACAGTCGTTTTTGTGCTAATTCAAAAGAAAGTTTTGTTCTTGTACTATTTTCGAAAAAAATGTTAGCTATTGTAATATCTCGTAAGGAAGGTACTTTTTTTATTGGTCTATTGATGACTTCTTTAAAATGATCGGCTGTTTCAAAAATTAAGTCAATATCATTCTTGTTGATGTATTTTATACCTAATAAATGATTTACGCTTAATTCTTTCATTTTTTTTACGATTATTAGTTTTTTAAATAATTAGATTTTAAACTGATTCTAAATCTAATTTGTGATCAAATAAACGGCATCTTCACCATCATTTTCTTTCCAACTCACCTTTACTTTTTCGTTATTTATCGAATCTACCTGCCTCCCTCTATAATCTGGTTGAATGGGTAAATTACGACTAAAACGTCTGTCAATTAAAACTAGTAATTCTATTTCCGAGGGTCTTCCAAAAGATTGAATAGCTGTCAAAGCTGATCTGATACTTCTACCGGTAAATAAAACATCATCAATAAAAATGACTTTTTTGTTTTCAACGATAAAATTAATTTTGGTTTTATTTGCTTCTAATGGCTTATCCGTTCTTCGAAAATCGTCTCTAAAGAAAGTAATATCCAAGTAGCCTAATTGAATTTCGGGAGTATCATATTCTTTTTCTAAAATTTCTTTTAAACGTTCTGCTAAAAAAACACCTCTCGGTTGTATTCCTACCAATATGGTATCCGAAAAATCTAAGTGTTTTTCAATCAACTGACAAGCCAAACGATGCAATATGATAGTAACTTCTTTTGCAGTAAGTAATACTTTTTGACTCATAGTAAAGTGTAGTGTTTGGTTTTGCAAATATACAAATTCCCCTTTATGATTTTATTTTAAAAAGCGAGAAAATAAGGAATCAATTACTTACCAATAGAATCTGTATCGCCTTATGCCAAATATACTCTAACTTTCCTTAATTCTCTATTTCAAACTAACTAAAAAGCATTAAAACAAAGATAGTTTTAAATAAAAAAATAGTTTTAAATCATTTAATTATAAAGTTTAATATTTGTAACTTATGTCATCCTTTTAATAAAAAAATTTTGCAATAATTCATATGAATTATATAACATAATAACTTTTCTGTTTTATAATTTTACATAATAAATCAAAATAATTTAACTAAAAAAAAATATCATGCAAAAAAAAATTACAAGATTATTAATGCTCTTTATAGTATTAATATCATTTACAGGATGTTCAGTAATTGAAGGAATATTTAAAGCGGGAATAGGCGTTGGTATATTTATCGTAGTAGCAATTATAGCCGTAGTTGTACTAATTATAAGTAAAGTTTTCGGTAAAAAATAATTTAAAGATTAATTACAGTTTGACTTTTATTTATAAAATAGTACTCTGTCTAATAGTGAAAACCCGCAATTCAAAATTTGAATTGCGGGTTTTTTTTATCTAATTTTATTTTCTTATCTCTTGTCTAAATAAGCCAAAACGTTTTTTTCAATTCGTTCATCAATATTAGAAATATCTGCTTTTACGAATTTTTCACCAAGAATGTTTTCATATAATTCGATATATCTTTCTGAAACGGTTTCTATATATTCGTCAGTCATATCAGGAATTTGTTGTCCTTCCAGACCTTGAAAACCATTTTCTATTAACCAACGACGAACAAATTCTTTGGATAATTGTTTTTGCTCCTCGCCTTTATCTTGTCTTTCCTGATAGCCTTCTGAATAGAAATAACGAGAAGAATCAGGTGTATGAATTTCATCTATTAGAACAATTACACCTTCTTTGGTTTTACCAAATTCATATTTTGTATCTACCAAAATCAATCCACGGCTGGCGGCAATTTCGGTTCCTCTTTGAAACAAAGCTTTGGTGTATTTTTCTAAAACTAAATAGTCTTCTTCAGTAACAATTCCTTTTGACAGAATGTCTTCTCTAGAAATATCGGCATCGTGTTCACCATTATCTGCCTTTGTTGTTGGCGTAATAATAGGTTCCGGAAATTTGTCGTTCTCTTTTAATCCTTCTGGCATTTTCACGCCACAAATTTCTCTTTTTCCAAGCGCATATTCGCGAGCAGCATGACCTGAAAGATAGCCACGTATCACCATTTCTACTTTGAAAGGGGAACATAAATAACCAACTGCAACACTTGGATCTGGTGTAGCAATTAACCAATTAGGAACAATATCTTTAGTCAATTCCATAAATTTAGTGGCAATTTGATTTAGAATTTGCCCTTTGTACGGAATTCCTTTTGGCAAAACCACATCAAAAGCTGAAAGCCTATCGGTCGCTACCATTACTAAAAGTTCATCGTTAATGTTATATACTTCTCTAACTTTTCCTCTATAAACTGATTTTTGATTTGGAAAATTAAAGTCAGTCGTTGTAATTGTATTGCTCATTATAGTTGTTGTGTTGTTTTAATAAATGCAAATTTAAAATTATTTCATACAGATTCAATAAAAAAAAGTAGTTTTTACTTACTCTGTTTTTCAAGAAGCGTATTGTTGAATAAATTCAGGATACGGCTGTATTCATCTACCCAAGAATAGGTTTCTTTAAAACCATGAGCTTCTACAGGGAAACTTGACAAGCTCCATTTTTTCTTTCCTAATTCTATAAATCGTTGTGATAAACGAACAATATCTTTGTACTCTACATTGTCATCGACCATTCCGTGAAGCATTAATAAATTGCCTTCAAGATTATTTGCAAAATAAAGTGGAGAACTTTTTTTGTAAGCATCTGGATCTGTTTCCGGGAAATTAAGAATATTTCCGGTGTAGCCATGATTGTAATGTGCCCAGTCCGTCACCGAGCGTAATGCAGCTCCTGATGCAAATTCTTTTGGAGCGGTAAGCATAGCCATCAAAGTTATAAAACCGCCGTATGAGCCACCATAAATCCCAACTTTATTAGTTTCGATTCCCAAATTTTGAACAATATAATTTTTACCGTCAATTTGATCCGATAAATCTTTTCCGCCCATAAATCGGTAAATTCCAGTTCTAAAATCACGTCCGTATCCATCGCTTCCTCTATAATCAATATCTAAAACCGTATATCCCAAATCCGTCAATAAATTATGAAACATATATTCTCTATGATAATTGCTCCAATAATTATGAGCATTTTGCAAATAACCTGCTCCATGAACAAAGAGAATTGCTGCTTTATTGGCTTTGTCCGATTGTGGTTTGTACAATCTGGCATGTATCAAAGTTCCGTCTTCTGCCTTAAAAGTGATTACTTCAGGAGTACGCCATTCGTACCCTTTGAATACTTCGGTTGTAGAATTGGTTATTTGGCGCAACGTTGTATTTTTCTTATTGTCACCAATAAACAATTCCCATGGTTTATTTTTATAGGAATAACGAACCAACAAAGTGCTTTCATCGGGAGACAAACTTACTTCGTGAGCCCCATCCTTTGTCAGTACGGGCTGTAAAATACCATCGGAAACATTCAATTTATAAAAATCCCTGTTTCCCGGATGTGTTGTATTGGTCGTTAAATAAAAAGTCTTTTTGTCTTTTGATAAAGTGACATTGCGAACTTCCCAATCTCCTTTGGTCAGTTGCGTTTTCTTTTTTGAGTTTAAATTATAAATGTACAAATGAGAATATCCCGTTACTTCAGATTGAAAATAAATCGTTTGATTATCACCAAGAAATCCAAGTGTTCCCGAATCAAATGAATCAGACGGAATACCAGGTCCGCCAATCCATGCTTCATCATGCTGGTATTCAATTTCGTCAAAAGTTCCTTTTTCTAAATTTAGACTTATCAACCATCGGTCTTTATTGTCTTGACTTCTTATTTCAGCAATTGCGTGCGAACCATCTTGATTGTATATAGGTTCCGTAACTGCAATTAATTTATCTATTTTTTCTTTATTGCTCGATTTTTCATATAAACTAAGATATTTTGGCGCATCTTGAATATGACTCAACGCTGAAAAATTTACCATGGAAACAGTATCTTTTGCAATATTGTATATCCCAAATCTAGAGTTTACCAAATTATCTACCGATACTTTTTCTTTAGTATCAAAACTTTTATTGTAGCCATCAGCAGTAATAAAAGCTTCCATTTTTTCGCTTCTAACATCAGATTCTTCTGTTAATCTAAAGGTTGCATAATTACCATTTGGATTTATTTTTAGACTTTCAAATCTATTTTTTCCATAATAATATCCTTTTGGAAAATCAGATTTTACGGCGTTCTTTTTTGCCAAATTCCACTTTTTCTTCGCCTCTTGATCACGCACATATTGAAACAATTCAGTTTGTTGATTTTTCAAAAAAGAATCCTTTTCAGTATCTGAATCGGTTGCCTTGCCTTTCTTAAAATTGGTAATTTGAATAATGGTGCCTTCTTTGATATTGTACTTGAAGACATTATCATTTTGTTCAAAAAATACAATTCCTTCCTCAAAACCCAATTGTAAGTTTGAAATTGGACTGCTTTGTTGGAACAGTTTTTTGGAAATCTTATTTTTCACCGAATAAGAAAATAATCTTCCTTTATCAATGTAATAAAATAAATCGGAGTTTTTATTTCCTTTAAAATCCATTTTAGAAAATTCCGCTTCATTTAAAGGGGCAACTTCTGGTTTTGACAAACCGTTTTTCCAAAAATAAGTAGATAATCCCAATTCATTATTTGGATTCCATTCGAAATATACTTTTTTTCCATCCAAAGACCAACGACCATTTACTGGCTGTACGCCAATAAAAGCATCGCCTTTCATTATGTCTTCCAACTTTAGATTCTGACATTGACTTGTTACAGAAAAGAAAATACAGATAAGAACTGCTATTTTTTTATTCATTTTAGTTTGGGTTATTTTAAGGTTCATTTAGGTTTGGTTAGAAAATTATTGTGCTATTTTTAAGTTCAAAACAGTTTTTGAGAGGTATTTAGCGACACCATCATAATCATTTGAAGAAATTACTTCTAAATGCGAAAGTTTATTTTTTAAGCTGTCCGGCGCATTACCCATTACTAATCCTTTCCCTGTTGACTTCAGCATTTTCTCATCATTATATCCATCTCCAAAAGAAATAGATTCTTCAAAAACAAAATTCTCAATTTCCAAAATTTTAGCAATGGCTACACTTTTATCGACTGATTTATCCATGAATTCCAAACAAATAGGAAGACTAAAGGCATGACTAAAAATCTCTGAATGATTTTCTAAAATAGTGTCTCTTAAATCAATCAATTTTGAATGGCTTTCATGGGTGAAAAATAATTTTATTCCACTCAAATCATCCAAAGTATTAAAATCTACGAGTTCAGGTAAGTAGTTTAATTTTGTTTGAAAACTGTTCAGTTTTTCATTGTTTTTATTCGTTTGCCAAACGTTTTCTTTAAACAATACCGTAGTAATCTCAGGATCAATTTTTAGATTTAAGACAGATTTAATCGCATCACTTTCAATATCTCTGGAAAAAAGAAGTTCATTATTAGGGTTATGAATTCTGGCACCATTTGAAGTTACCAAATAAACAGGACATTCTAATTCGGCTACAATTGGATGTGCATCAAGATGATGACGACCGGTGGCAACAATTATCAAATAGTTTTCTTCATGAAGTTTTTGGAAAACACGCTTAGTATAGTCTGATATTTTATGGTGGGTATTAAGTAAAGTTCCGTCTAAATCGCTAATAACGACTTTAATTTTTTTCTTTATCATCTTTCGTTTTTCACTGTCATTTTAATAATTCCAAATTTATTCTATTTTAAAGAGATACACAAAAAAATAAAGTGATACGAAAGAGACAGAATGGATTTTAAATTTTGGTTAAAATAAGAAACGAAAGGCAAAAATTTTATCTACTAAAATCTTCGAGCCTTTCGTTTTATAATAAATTTAAATACTATTTCTAATCGTTATTTTCAATCATTTTATAAGCATCAATAACTTTCTTAACTAATCGATGTCTTACGATGTCTTTATCATCAAGATATATGATTCCAATTCCCTCCACATCTTTCAAAACCAATAATGCTTCTTTAAGTCCGGAAATTGTTCTCCTTGGCAAATCGACTTGTCCTGGATCTCCCGTAATCATAAATTTGGCGCTTTTCCCCATACGAGTCAGAAACATTTTCATTTGCGAATGCGTAGTGTTTTGTGCTTCGTCCAAAATAACAAATGCATCATCCAATGTTCTCCCTCGCATAAATGCCAAAGGTGCAATCTGGATAATTCCTTTTAAGATGTAATCTTCCAGTTTTTCGTTGGGTAACATATCACGTAAGGCATCGTATAAAGGTTGCATGTACGGATCCAGTTTTTCCTTCATATCACCAGGCAAAAAACCGAGATTCTCCCCCGCTTCCACGGCTGGTCGAGTCAATATAATACGCTTGACCTGCTTTTCTTTGAGCGCTTTTATCGCCATGGCAACACCAGTATACGTTTTTCCCGTTCCAGCCGGTCCAACGGCAAAAACCATATCATTTTTAAACATGGTATCTACCAGCAATTGCTGATTAGCCGTCATAGGTTTTATGATTTTACCCCCTACTCCATGTACTAATATTTTGTCTTGTCCTTGAAATTTTCTTTCTTCTTGCACATCACCAAGAATGACACGCTCTATTACATTATTATCAATTGTATTGTATCTGGTAAAATGTAACATCAACCGCTGAAATCGTTTCTCGAACTCGTCCAAAACTTCCTTTTCACCAAAAGCTTTTATTGTTGTTCCTCTGGCAACAATTTTTAATTTTGGATAATATTTTTTAATTGTTTCAAGATGAGTGTCTTGAGCACCCCAAAATTCTTTTGGAGCGATGTCTATGAGCTCGATTATCCTTTCGTTCAAATTAAGTAGTTTTTAGGTTAATTTAATGTCAATCGTAATCCAATTCCGTTTGAATTGGTAATTAAATCCAATTTTTGATTATTGCGTTGATTATCGGTAATAGTATTTTTATTGTTATATTCAATGACTACATTTTCTATTTTTTTAGAAAAACCAATTTTTATTGGAATTGCTGCTGCAAACGAAGCAAGTCCTATATAAGTTGCTAAACTGGGTTTTGATCTTCTACCACTCGTACCACTTTCACTGCCAGGTATTCCGGCTGAAATTATAGTAGAAAATCCATCCGAGAACGCATTATCAAATGCAACTCTCCCTAAATCAAATAAGACCATCCCCAATCCACTATACAACATAATATTCCCAATCGTTTTCTTTTTTCTTCCTGAGTTATAATCCACTAATAATTTTTCATTGTTTGCTAATAGCGCTCTGACTCCATCTGGTGAAATTTTATTGTTTTCAGAATCATTAATAGTACCATTTGACTTATAAATTAGTTTCTGAGAATACGATTGTAAACTATAAAAGAAAAGAAAAAGAAAAAATAGAGGTTTAATCATGTGTTAGTTTTATATTCAATTAAAAAATTCTATTTAATTAAAGCTTAAAATACTTTAGCTTTGCGTTTCTCAAATTTAATAAAATTAGATTTACATAACACCAATAGTTATAAACAAATTTATGTCAATAATTACCCTTACTACCGATTACGGCTTGAAAGACCACTTTGTAGGTGCGTTGAAAGGGAAGATATTATCTGAATATTCTGAAGCAACAATCATTGATATTTCGCATGAGGTAGACCCATTCAACACTGTTGAAGCAAGTTACATCATTGGAGCGTCATTTTCGAGCTTTCCAAAAGGTACTGTTCACCTCATTGGGGTTGATATGGAATTTAATAAAGAGAACCAACATATTGTCATGCAATGGAACGATCATTATTTTATTGCGGCTGATAATGGCATTTTAAGTATGCTTTCGCAAAAAATTGTTCCTCAAAAAATAGTGGCTATTAATATCCATGACCGTTTACCAAGTGAAGCAACTGATCTTGATGTTTTCGTAAAAGTAGCCTGTCATATTGCCAAAGGCGGTCTACTAAATGTCATTGGCAAAGAAATAAAAAGCATTAAACAAGTAACGGATTTACAAGCAGTTGTCTCCGATGATGGGAATTCATTAAAAGGCCATGTGATTTATATTGACCATTTTGGCAATGTAATTACTAATATTTCTAAAAAATATTTTATTGAAGTTGCCAAAGGTAGACCCTATGAAATTGTATTGAAAACCAAAAATATCAAAACCATTTTGCCTAATTATTCCGCGATTGCGAGTTCTGATAAATACCCAATTAAGTATTACGAAGGCGAAAAATTGGCGATTTTCAACGAAGCTGGTTTTCTTGAGATTGCCATTTTTAGAAGCAATCCTTCAAATGTTGGCTCCGCAAACAGCTTGTTAGGATTGAATTATAGAGATGTTATAAATATAGTATTCAGGTAGCAGTGGTCAGAAATCAATTTAAAAATCATAAATCGTTAATCATAAATCATAAATAACTATGTTAGTTAGAATTGTAAAATTGAGTTTTCACTTAGAGAACATTCCTGCTTTTTTAGAAAACTTCGAGTTAATGAAAGAGAAGATACGAAACGCTCCGGGAAATACTTTCCTGGAATTGTATCAAGACAAAGACAATAAATGTATTTTCTTTACTTACAGTTATTGGGAATCCGAAGAAGATTTGGAAAATTACCGAAAATCAGAACTTTTTTATGAAGTGTGGACTTTTACCAAGAAATTATTCAACGACAAACCAGAAGCTTGGAGCGTGGATAAACTGGTTAGTTTAGAATAAAAATTAGTTTAAAGTTTAAGGTTTAAAGTTGCAAGATTTGGAACTTTAGACTTTAAACTTTTCAAACCTTAAACAAAATACATGAAATCAATATTATTACGAGAAATAAAATCATTTTTTGGTTCGCCAATAGGTTACTTGGTCATTGCTGTTTTTTTAATAAGCAACGGACTTTTTCTTTGGGTTTTTGAAGGCGATTACAATATATTGAATACTGGTTTTGCTGATTTAGCACCTTTTTTTACTTTGGCACCGTGGATTTTAATTTTCTTGATTCCTGCGGTAACCATGCGCAGTTTTTCTGATGAAAAGAAACAGGGAACTTTGGAATTATTATTGACTAAACCATTAAGTATTTGGGAAATTGTAAACGGAAAATTTCTTGGGGCTCTCCTATTAATTGTAATGGCGATTATTCCAACATTCATTTATGTAATAGTAATTTCCCGTTTAGGAATGCCTGAAGGCAACATTGATATGGGAAGTACGATTGGCTCTTATTTTGGTTTATTATTTTTAATTGCGGGCTATTCTGCCATCGGAATTTTTACTTCCACTCTATCCGAAAATCAAATCGTCGCATTTATTGTGGCAGTGTTTTTGTGTTTCTTTTTCTATTTTGGATTCGAAGGTTTATCCGCTATTGTCCCCACTATTTCAAGTTTTATTTCATCCTTAGGAATGCAAGATCATTATAAAAGCATGAGCCGCGGAGTTCTGGACACAAGAGACATAATCTATTTTTTAAGTATCACGTTTTTCTTTCTATCCTTGACTGTTTATAATCTAAAATCTTTTAAATCGTAATGAAAATAGCCAAGAAAAATAATATAAAATCAGTTCTAATTACGATTGCTGTTTTATTGATTCTCAATGTAATAGGAAGTTTCTTTTTTCATCGTTTTGATTTAACAAAAGATAAAAGATATACACTTTCTCCCACTTCTTTAAACATCATTAAACAGGTGCAAAATCCTTTGTACATAAAAATATATCTACAGGGAGATTTACCGGCCGAATTCAAACGTTTGCAGCAAGAAACTACGCAGTTGTTGGAAGAATTTCAGGCCTATAATAAAAATATTGTTTTCGAATTCGTTGATCCTTTGGAGAACAAAGACGAAAGCATGGATAATATTAAAGAGTTGTATCGAAAAGGTTTAACTCCAATAAATATTACCGTTGATGACAAAGGGAAACAATCCCAAGCAATGGTTTTTCCTTGGGCAATTGCAGTCTATAATAATAAAGAAGTCAATATTCCTTTATTGAAAAACAGAATGGGAGCTTCAACTACTCAGAAAGTGATTGGTTCCGTACAACATTTGGAATATTCTATTGCAGATGCTTTAAATAAAATCACGAAAGACAAGCAAAAAAAGGTGGCCGTAATCAAAGGAAACGGTGAACTTCAAGATGTATTAATGGCAAAATTTCTAATGCAAGTCCGGGAAAGTTATCATATCGGACCTTTCACATTGGATTCGGTTGCCAAGAATCCTATTGGAAGTTTAGACGCTTTAGAAAAATATGATTTGGCCATAATTGCTAAGCCTACAGAAACTTTTTCGGATGCCGAAAAACAAGTTTTAGACCAATATATTATGAATGGTGGTAAAACTTTGTGGCTCGTGGACCAAGTTGCCATAGAAATGGATAGTTTGTATAACTCCTCCGGTTCGACTTTGGCCTATCCGAGAGATTTGAATTTGAATGATTTATTCTTTAAATACGGAATCCGAATAAATCCTGATTTGATAAAAGACGAACGCGGAAGTCCGATAAAATTAGCTTCAGGAGATCAGGGAAGTGCTACTCAATTTCAGGAATTCAACTGGAAATTTGCACCTCAGGTTTATCCAAACAGTCCACATCCAATTGTGAAAAATTTAGGCGGAATCAAATTCGATTTTGCTAATCCAATCGATACGTTAAAAAACGGCATTAAGAAAACTATTTTGTTGCAGTCTTCTCAATATTCGAAAAAAATAGGTACACCAAGTGAAATTAATTTGAATAGTGTCACAGAAGAAACTTCACCAAATGATTATTTGAACAAAGGAAATATTCCACTTTCGGTTTTATTGGAAGGTTCGTTTCATTCTATGTTTGAAAACAGGATTTTACCATTCGATCAAAAGAATTTTGAAACCAAAGGGGTAGCAAACAAGATGATTGTTATATCCGATGGGGATTTGATAAAAAATCAATTGGATAAAAATTTCCAACCAGTAGAATTAGGTTACGATCAACGTTCGGGAAATTTGTACGATAATAAAGATTTTCTAATAAATTGCGTCAATTATCTGCTAGACGATAATGGACTTATTAACATTCGAAGCAAAGATCTTGATTTGCCATTATTAGATAAAGATAAAGTTTATGAAAACTATACCATCACGCAATTCATAACTATTGGGCTTCCAATTCTTATTTTAGCATTTTTTGGACTCGGGTTTACTTTCCTCAGAAAAAGAAAATATAGTAAATAAGTCTTAAAATGTAAGGTCTTAAAGTCTAAAAGTGAAATACATAATGTGCAGTGAAAATTAATTGTTCCGTTATTTAAGTGGTCAACATTCCACTTTTCGAAACAAAATAAAACAAACATTTTTTTAAAACATAATTGATATGATTTACTTTCAGACTTTCAACTTTTGACTTTCAGACTATAGTAAAGATGTTAATAAAAAATTTTCCATACTAAAGTACTTTACGATATATTTGTAAAATGTATGGTTTTTAAAAAAAGTAAAAAGCAGACCAAAAAAAATAAAACATAACAGATGAAATTTATAGTATCGAGTTCGTACTTATTGAAACAATTACAAGTTTTAGGTAACGTAATCAACAGTAGCAATACTTTACCTATTTTAGATAACTTTCTATTTGATTTAGATCAGAATGTATTGACAGTTTCTGCATCCGATTTAGAAACAACTATGTCAGCGGCATTAACTATAGATTCGACAAGCAAAGGAAGCGTTGCTGTTCCTGCAAAATTACTTTTGGAAATCCTTAAAACATTTCCTGAGCAGCCTTTAACTTTTACAGTAGAAGAAAACAGCACGATTGAAATCAGTTCTAATTCGGGAAAATACGCTTTGGCCTACGCGCCTGGCGATGAATTTCCTAAATCAGTAAACTTAGACGATCCTTCTGTAACGCTTGTTCCTGCCGATGTTTTAGCAACAGCAATCAGCAAAACTATATTTGCTGCCGGAAACGACGATTTACGTCCAGTAATGTCTGGTGTATTCTTTCAGTTTTCGCCACAAGGATTGACTTTTGTAGCTACTGATGCACACAAATTAGTAAAATATGCTCGTACCGATGTAGTAGCTTCTCAGGTGGCTGATTTTATTATGCCAAAGAAACCTTTGACTATCTTAAAAAATATTCTTGCGACTTCAGATGCTGAAGTAAAAATTGAATACAACGATTCGAATGCTACTTTCTCTTTTGATAACTACATTTTAATGTGCCGATTGATTGATGGAAAATATCCAAATTATGAAGCGGTTATTCCAAAAGAAAATCCAAATAAATTAATGATTGACCGTTCACAATTTTTGAACTCTGTTCGTCGTGTTGCTATTTTCTCTAACAAAACCACACACCAAATTCGTTTAAAAATCGCTGGAGCCGAATTGAATGTTTCTGCTGAAGATATCGACTATTCTAACAAGGCAGAAGAGAGATTGACTTGTGATTATCAAGGCGATGATATGCAAATAGGATATAACTCTCGTTTCCTTACGGAGATGTTGACTAATTTGCAATCTGATATGATTATGCTTGAAATGTCTTTGCCAAACAGAGCGGGAATCCTTACTCCTGTTGATGGATTAGAAGAAGGTGAAACGGTAACGATGCTTGTGATGCCAGTAATGCTAAATAGCTAACCACTATTTAGATTTAAAATACGCTATTAACCAAACCATTTTTATATTTAAAAAACCGTCTCGTTTAATTACGAGACGGTTTTTTTTTATTTTCTATACAGTACCCCTTTTTGTCATTCCGACGAAGGAGGAATCTCTATATGGGATTCCTCCTTCGTCGGAATGACAAACTTGGCTTATATATGTTAATCATACCAATTCTATTCCAGTAAATTAAAATGTATTTCGGTATAAAATATGGATTCTGATTTCTTAATACTTAATTCTTCTATCTTAATACTCATATCAAATCACCCCCATTTTCTTCATCAGGAAAGTGGCGCTTCTATTTTTACAAATTCCATCCCGAAGTTTGTAGTCAAAATGTAATTCATTATTTTGGATTTCGACTTCAAAACATTTATTGGTCAAGATGTTTGGATAATCATTTGTGGTCAGACAAACTTCTATATCATGCGTTGCAATGGCTCCAATAGCTTTTTTAGCAATTACTTTTTTGACTACTTCTATGGTTCCATTTCGTTTATCATCTGAATTGGTTCCTCGTAATATTTCGTCTAATAAAACAAAAGCAGGTCTTTCCTCCAATTCGTCCATAATTTGTTTCAAACGCTTTATTTCGGCAAAGAAATACGATTCACTATCCGATAAGGAATCAGATAATCGCATCGAAACTAAAACCGGCAAAGGATGCACATTGGCGCTGCTGGCACAAACTGGCGAACCCATTCCTGTCAATACCATATTAATTCCCAAACTGCGAAGAAAAGTGCTTTTACCAGACATATTTGAACCTGTCAAAATCATAAAGGATTGTGGATGAAAAGTGACCTCATTCCCTACTCTAGTTTTTTCATTTAGCAATGGATGACTCAGATTAGAGAACTCAATTTCGAAGTTGCTATTTATCACTGGAAAAATAAACTCTGGGTTATTATAAGATAGATTAGCCAAACTATTCAGCATTTCGAATTCACCAATCACTTCCAGCCAATCTTCCAGTGCTTCGGCATGATCTTTTTTCCACTGTATTAAAGCTTTTAAGACATGCAGGTTAAAGAGAAAAGTTCCATTGAATAATAATGCCGTCACAAAATTTCCAATACTGTCCATTTTTGAAAATAAAGCAGCCAATTGTTTCAAATGAACGCTGGCATTTTCTTTTTTAAAGGTCAGTTTTTGTTGCAAATCAACTAGTTTTTTAGATTGAAAAGTTTCGTTTTCGATTTTCCCAACCAGTAGACTATATTGATTGATGATTTTATCGACGTTCTCTGCATTCGCAATTTCAATGGCAATACGTTTATAAAACTTACCCATTACGGCTAAATTAAAAACAAATAAATAAGACAAATAGGATATAAAAACAGAATTTGAGCTCACTAAATATGCAATAAAAACTCCCAGAAAAAGAAGCGGTGAAGTATACGAAATCAACACAGTTGCTCTAGACAAAGGCGTACTTTCAAAGGTGCTCCATTTCAACAAAGTTTCATAACTCGATTGTGTATCCTGACTTATTTTGGCGAAAGCCAAGAACTGCTGACGCCAATCTAATTGATCCTTTAATTCTTTAATGGCATCATGATTTTTTAAGATATCTTCATTTGGCAAAAGCGTTAAAAGTTGTTTTGCCAGTGTCTTTTTTCCAATGAATGTCGCTGTTCTATTTAGATTTTGAAATAAAGAATGTTCTCCAAAAATATCTAAATCATAAGCATAAGGATGATGGAAATCATTAAATTCCTGTCCGTTTCCAAAAGGGATTTTTTTCCTTTCTAAATAAGATATTTCATTTTCATTAATTTCAATCAGTGCATTAAACATTTGTTTTTGAAAAGATAATTTTGAATGAAAACGCATTAAAAAAACAAATAATCCAAAAAGCAATACTGACAAAACAATCAAAACAATTTCGCTTGTTTTTAGATAGTAATAGATTGATATTAAAAAAAGTACAATAGAAATCAGCCTAAAGAAGCTAATGCTATTGTACTTTTTGTTGATTGTATCTAATTGAACTAAATAATTTTCTTTTTTTGCTTTGTAAATCTCCATTGTTATTTTTAGTGAAATACAAATGTAATGAATTTCAAAAATCAATAGTAAATTTAAAAATATCTTATTTCAGTACTAAATCTTAAATCAATCCCGAAGTATCGGGACGTTAATCTTCAATCAAAAATCAATCGATATGAATGGCCAAAATTGGAATATCAAAATTTGCCGCCATTTTTTTAGTGAAACTAGGTTTGAAAAGTCCTTCAAAAAAACCTCGTTTATAGGTTAACATTGTCAAAACATCGATCTCTTTGTACATGATAAAATCTAGTATGGTTTCCTTCACTTCATCACTATTAATAACAAAAAACTCAATAGGATCTTGCATGAATTCTGTTTCCCATTTCTCAATTGTTTCTTTAGAGACATCAGATTCATTTGTTTTCACGTAAAGACATTTTACTTTAGCGTTGGTTTTTTTAGCAATATCCAAAACTGTTTTTAGCGCTTTTTTATCTTTAGGTCTAAAGCGAGTCGTAAATCCGATAGTTTCAATTTTTTTGAATTTTGCTTCTAATGGCACGCATAACATAGGAACATCAATATTTGCTATTGCAGAACCAGTATTTGTACCCAAGAAAAAGGATTCCCAGCTAGTGGCACCGGAAGTACCCATTATTACAAAATCTATTTTATCTTCTTTAATGGATCTTTTAATATTAAACAGCAAATCACCATCCATAAGCCGATGAGATATTTTTATTTTGTCTAGATGACGTTTTTCTGCAATTGCACGAAGCTTTGGAATTTCCTCTTTAAACATATCAAATTGGGATAATTCAAGTGAATCATAAATGACAGCATAGTTTTCGGGAAAGAACTGATTATCAAATACAGGCAATTCAAATGAATGTAATAAAATGAGTTCGCCCTGAACTATTTTTGCAAATTCTAAAGCATGCACAAAAGCATTATTGGCCACTTCAGAAAAGTCGGTTGGGAAAAGAATTCTTTTCATTTTTGCATGTATTAAATTAGTTAATCTATCAAAGATACTGATAATAATCAACATATAACATGATAATTATCAGCTACCTACACCTTAAATTAAAGAAAAATAGTATTTTTATTCTACGCATTTACACTTCCGTTGACGTAACTGTATGAGCGTAATGGAATTGCCATTTATATCATTCAGGAATCGCGAGAAGAGGTATGTTGACATGAAAAGCTAATTTTTTTGAAAGACTGATTTGGAATAATTTTTCGAAGAAATTCTTATGATACACATGCATGGTAATCATATTAATTTTATGCAATTCAATAAAATCTAAAATAACACCTTCAACATCATCCTTTCTAATAGTATGCAAACTGCTATCGTGATCTTGGGTTATTTTTTTCCATTCTTCCATAAAAACATCGTTATCAGTTGCATGAGATGATTTTACATGCAGGCAATCAATATGCGCACCAAATACTTTGGCAAATTCAATTACTTTTTTTACTGTTTTGATATCTTCAAAATTGTATTTCGTAAGAAAAAGTATTTTTGCAATTGGATGGTATTTGCAATGTTCGGGAATGGCAAACACAATGGCTTTACTATTATTCATCACCTTTGTTGTTGCCGTGCCTAAAAAAGTTTCTTTTAAACCAGTTGCTCCTTTTGTCCCCATAACTACATAATCAATCATTTCTGAATTAATCATTTTAAGGACTTTATCCACCAAATTGCCATGATCTAAAACATTACTCATTTTAACATGCCCGAGATTGTTTTGCTCGGCAATGTTACGCAAAAGAGGAATTTCATCTTTATAATTCTCGAAATTTCCTAGCTCTGCAATATCATAAATTTCATTCAAACTGGCTGTTACAGTAATATAATCTATTTGAGGTAAATCATAAATATGCAAAGTAATGATCTCCCCCTTTATACTATCCGCTAATTTTAAAGCATAAATGAATGCATTAATCGATGCCTCCGAAAAGTCAATTGGAAAAAGAATTTTTTTCATCACACACAGTAATTAATTGCTAATCAATATTTTAAATAAATTTACAAAACAAAAACGACATATCTTAATTTGGTGTACTTTTAACTAAAATAAAATCAAGGATTTATAGTCGTATCTTGCGGGCTTATAAGTTTTACTTACTTTTGCATAAAATTGATTAAAAATATGATACCTCACGATTCCATAGTAGCATTAGCCACCCCTTCGGGAGCGGGCGCAGTCGCTATAATTAGGATTTCAGGCGAAGATGCAATTACCATTGGTAATACCGTTTTTCGTTCTATTAAAAACAAAGATTTAACTATCCAAAAAACACATACTTTACACTTAGGTCATATAATCGATGATACAAAAACCTTAGATGAAGTATTGGTTTCTATATTTAAAGGACCAAATTCTTATACGGGCGAAAATACAATCGAAATTTCCTGCCACGGTTCTACTTATATTCAGCAACAAATTATTCAGTTATTGCTACGAAAAGGCTGTCGAATGGCTGATCCAGGGGAGTTTACTCTCCGAGCCTTCCTAAACGGAAAATTAGATTTATCACAAGCCGAAGCTGTTGCCGATTTAATTTCATCGGATAATGAAGCGTCACACCAAATTGCGATGCAACAAATGCGTGGTGGCTTCTCGAATGAAATAGCGAAATTGAGGGAAGAGCTATTGAATTTTGCTTCGCTTATTGAACTCGAATTAGACTTTGCTGAAGAAGATGTGGAATTTGCCGACAGAACGCAATTTCATGAATTATTAAACCGAAATGAATTTGTCTTGAAAAGATTAATCGATTCATTTGCCGTTGGAAACGTAATCAAAAACGGAATTCCCGTTGCGATTGTGGGTGAACCCAATGTGGGGAAATCAACGCTTTTGAATGCTTTATTAAACGAAGAACGAGCCATCGTTTCTGAAATTGCTGGAACTACACGTGACACGATTGAAGACGAATTAGTAATTGGCGGTATTGGATTCCGATTCATAGATACCGCAGGAATTCGCGAAACCGAAGATATTGTTGAAAGTATTGGTATCCGTAAGACTTTCGAAAAAATTGAACAAGCGCAAGTAGTTCTTTATTTGTTTGAAAGTTTAAAGTTTAAAGTTCAAAGTTCAGAATATATAGTCGAAATTGAGAAGATTAAAAATCAATTTCCACTAAAACCATTGGTAGTGATTATCAATAAAATAGAATTATTATCTGATTTGGAGATTGCCGAAATCAAAAATAAGCTCCAGCCGCTGAATGTGATTCTTGAAATGATTTCTGCTAAAGAAAACATTGGTATCGACGATCTGAAAAATCAATTGCTATCATTCGTCAATACTGGCGCTCTACGCAATAATGAGACAATCATAACCAATACAAGACATTACGACTCTTTACTAAAAGCATTAGACGAGATACAAAAAGTAAAATACGGACTTGAAACCAACTTATCCAGCGATTTAATGGCATTAGATATTAAAGAAGCTTTGTATCATTTTGGAATGATTACAGGACAGGTTACTAATGATGAATTGCTAGGTAATATATTTGCTAATTTCTGTATTGGAAAGTAATCTTCTTTCTTTTATTACCTATACCCTTGTTTTTGTTGACTATATAACAAACATTCTTCTTTTGTTTGTTGCCCGATAACACTTTATTCGTTATATTTGTTGTTCTATTGTTGCCCCATGATTAATTTTGTTGCCCAAACACAATGGGCAACAAGCTCGGCCAAATGATGCTACCTATTGCTACATTTCGCTACATGATGCAACATAATGCAACACGTTATGAGTAGTAATATGGCTATCCCGAAAATCTGTTCTTATTGTGGTAAGACTTATATAGCCAAAACCACAATGACACGGTATTGTAGCCTAAAATGCAATTCCAGACACTACAAACAAAAAGTAAAAGACGATAAAATTCAATTATCGTTATTGCAACAACAGCAAACAATGCAAAGTTTGCAAACCTCGCAAACTGCAAACCCAGACTCACTTTCAAACAAAGGTTATTTATGCGTTCAAGATGCAGCCGAACTTATTGGCGTTAGCAGATGGACTATTAATAGGATGATTAAGCGTGGAGAACTACAAATACATAAGTTTGGTAGAAAGAAAATAATTGAGCGTTCACAGATAGATAAACTTTTTAATTAATGACATTATGAAAGTAACTTTAAGACAAAGGCAAAAAGGTAATAAAATAAGCTTGTACCTCGATTACTATAAAAATGGTAAAAGAGAATATGAATATTTAGGCCTTTACCTCATCCCGGAACCTGAAACAGGTAAATTAACGCAAGCTCAAAAAGACGAAAACAAAAAAATCCTTTCTTTGGCTGAAAGCATTCGTTCTAAAAGGCATTTGGAAATTCAAAACGGAATGTATGGTTTCAATGATCAAGAAAAGTTGAAAGGTCATTTTATTATCTATATGGAAACCCTTGCAGAAAAAAGAATGGAAAGTAAAGGAAACTATGATAATTGGGATAGCTCTATCAAGCATTTAAGAAAGCATTGTCCTAGAGATATTTCTTTCGGTCAATTAGATAGCAAGTTCGTTGAGGGCTTCAAAGAGTATTTAACTAAAACTGCCAAAACTCCAAGTAATAAAAATCTTTCTGACAATTCGGCTCACTCCTATTTCAATAAATTTAGAGCAGCATTGAAACAAGCTGTAAAAGATGGTATAATCAGAACCAATCCAGCAGAGAATGTCACTTGTTTACCCCAAGGCGATAGTCAAAGAGAATTTCTAACATTAGAAGAATTGCAAAAAATTATCAAAAACGAATGCGAAATACCAATACTAAAAACAGCTTTTATATTCAGTTGCCTTACCGGTTTAAGATGGTCAGATATCAACAAATTAGTTTGGTCAGAAATACAACATTCAAATGATTATGGTTGGTACATTCGTTTCAGACAAAAGAAAACCAAAGGCGCAGAAACATTACCAATGTCAGACCAAGCTCGTGATTTATTAAAAGAAATCGGAGAACCTGAAGAAAGAGTATTCAAAGGATTAAAATACAGTGCCTGGCACAACTTAAAATTACAGCAGTGGGTAATGAAAGGTAGCGTTAGCAAAACAATTACTTTTCATTGCGCTAGACACACTTATGCCACATTGCAATTAACTCTAGGAACTGATATATTTACGGTATCAAAATTATTAGGTCATAAAGACATCAGGACCACGCAAGTATATGCAAAAATAATTGACGAAAAGAAAATGGAAGCTGCTAACCGAATTAAACTTGATTTCTAATATGGAACTAACAATTTTTAAAAGCATTATTTATGGCGATTTAAAACCATGGACAAGTAATGCAGTCAATGAAAAATTCTATAGACAAAATTTATCTCCAAGCTTTATAAAACCTACGCACTCTATTAATGAGTACTACAAAGCATTAAAAGAGCTTCATAAAGACAAACCCAATTTATTTAAAGAAGATGGTTTAGAAATCTATTTAGCACAGCCAGACACTGATATTCATCAGGAAATACTATATCCATTAGTAAAAATATCTTTAGAAAATCCCACGACCTCAACCCAGAAGTTTTATCATTATCTTTTATCTAATGAAGCAACTCGATTAACTGATAGGGTTTTTAAAAGTATTAATAAAGACATTGAAGAAATTCAGAAAAAAGAAATTATTCAAAATGTAGTAAAATCGTGTAAAGATCTATTACTAAGAATTGGAACAGACCAAGAATCCTTTCCGAAAACAGAATTAACAAACTATGTAGTACCGCAACTTATTACTAACGTTATTCGTTTTCTAAAAGAAACCGAAAAACTTTACCCGCAATACCTGTACGATTTACCAGCTACCATAAACGAATTATTTGGAGAATTACTGCAACAACCCACTCTGGACATAAACATAGATAAAACAACTCCTGAATTTCAAACTGCTTACAATATTCTTTCAGGTATCGACAATTATACGTTTGAAAAAGACGCACGTTTCTCCTTTGGTTTCAATGGAGACAAGGAAAAATTAAAATCCGTACTAATAGCTTTGAACAGAAATATTGAGTTATTGAATGAAGATAGAACTTCAGTTGAAGATGTACTAAATGTTTTAACAAGCAAAGATTTGAAAAGAGGCGCTCCACTAATATACATTGGTTGTGAAACGCTAGAATTTGCATACATAGTAAAAAAGCTAGAACTGTCTTTCTCCAATTTCAAACCAACATCAATTGATAGTTCAAACCTGTTTTTTTCTAAAAAAGGAATCGAGATAAAGAAAGGTAGTTTATACAATGCGAATCAAAGAGAACCGTATAAAAAAGCAGATATTGACAATATATTCAACCAACTGTAAATAAAAACAGTTAGATGTGTTAGATATAAGAGTTAGATAGTATTATCTAACTAATTACCAGTGTGTTACGAAATAATTTAGCCCTCAGAAATGATTGTTAAATCACTTAAAACGTAACACTATGAGTAACGAAAACTTAATTTTAGAAAAGCTCGAAAAATTGGAGCAAAGGATCGGGGAACAAAACCTCTTGATGAAAGAAGTACTTAACTTCAATGATGCCTGCAGCTATTTAGATATTAGCGCATCACACCTCTACAAATTGACCAGTCAGAAATCAATTCCGCATTTCTGTCCACAAGGAAAAAAATTGTATTTCAATCGTACCGAATTAGACGAATGGTTACAGCGTAACCGTCAATCGTCAACGGACGAAATCGAAACTATGGCAGCCAACTATTTACTAACTAATAAAAGGAAATAGGATGCCATACTACACTCCCTCCGAAGAAATGCTGGATAAAATTCATTCACGCATTAGCGAATTGGCTTTGAATGTAAAAACAAAACAGCATCTAGAACCCCAAGATGTTTTTTTCGACAATCAAGAATTCCTGCAATTGATGAATATCAGTAAGCGTACCGCTCAAGTTTGGCGTGACTCTGGTTATATCGGTTATTCCCAAATGGGCAATAAAATATATTACCGCTTGACAGACATTCAAGACTTATTAAACGAGAACTATAACCCGAAGAAAAAATGAGTGAAGTAGCAAACAACAAGCTGATGGTCAGTGTGTATCAAAACTTCGGGACAAAGTTAGAAGATAGAAGTCTCATTGAAGTACTTCAGGAAATCAAATCCGAAAAACACCAAAGTGAAATCAATTCTATCCGATACGCATTACACAAAGGAGATGAGAAAGCAGCTGATAAAATCAAAAGCGGATTAATTGGATTTACAATGTCTGGCACCTATGGAACAAGCAGAACCAAAGCGAACCTCCTCTCCTATTCTCAAGTAATCGGATTAGACTTCGACCATATTCCAGTGACAGAACTCGGCTCATTAGTGTCATTAATTAACGAATGCGATTACACTTTCGCTTCGTTTATTAGCCCTAGTGGCGAAGGAATTAAAGTATTCATTAAAATCAACTCCAATGCAACACAACACACTATTGCTTACAATCAAGTGGCAACTTTTTACAAGAACCTTTCAGCTTATGATTTTGATCCAAAATGCAAAGACATTACCCGATTGTGTTTTGTTTCTTCTGATACAGAAACTTATGTAAATGAAACAGCTGCAATCTTTGAAGTTCAGGAAGAAGTAAAAAAACTTCCAAAAGTGCAAAAATTGGAAACCGCAAACTTCGAATCAACAGACACTTTATTAGACAAATGCCTAAAATTCACGGAACAAAAAGAACAATATACCAACGGAAACAGAAACAATTTCATTCATCTATTTGCGTCTAATGCCAATCGCTTTGGAATAAACGAAGCCGATACGCTGGACTATTGTATTACTAATTTCGATTTAGACGAAAAAGAAATAAAAACCACAATAAACAGCGCATATAAAAACCAAAGTTCAGATTTTGCGAAGTTTGCCGAGTTTGCAAGGATGCAAACTGATGAGATTGTGAAGAAAGAAACTTCAAATACAAAACCAATTATAGAAGAAGAAGATTATTTAAAAAAAACTCCTATAATTCCGCAATCAGTATATGATAATTTACCTCCAATATTATTTGAAAGCTGTCAAGTATTCAAAGAGTCGAGAGAAAAAGATGTTTTTCTTACAGGTGCATTAGCCATTCTTTCGGGTTGTTTACCTAATGTTTCTGGTTTGTATAGTGGTAGTGTCGTTTATCCAAGTTTATTTTCTTTCATATTAGCACCAGCCGCATCAGGAAAAGGAGCATTGAAATTTGCTAAAGCGTTAGCCGATAAATACCATAGTAATCTATTAGAAGAATCAAAAGAAGCTCGAAAAATATACGAAGAAAAATTGGCAGCTTACAAAATGTTAAAAGGCAAAAATAAATTAGAAGGAAATCAAGAAATGCCACTAGAGCCAAAATTCAAAGTGGTTTATATTCCAGCAAATACAAGTAATGCAAAAATAATTCAGCATTTAGATTGGAATGAAGGAAAAGGGATTATTTGCGAAACAGAAGCCGATACTTTAGGACAAACTTTTAAAAATGATTGGGGTTCCTATTCTGACATGCTTCGAAAATCCTTCCATCACGAAAAAATTTCAGTGAGTCGCAAAACGGATGCAGAATTTGTAGAAGTAAACGAACCGCAACTTTCAGTAGCACTATCAGGCACACCAAAACAAGTCTTTAATATCATTGCATCAGCAGAAGATGGTTTGTTTAGTCGCTTTATTTTTTATGTGTTCAAAACAGATGCTGTTTGGTTAGATCCATCACCCAAGGGCAATCCAGTTAATTTAACGGAATATTTCAAAACACAATCCAATCAAGTATTTAAAATGGTTCAATTCTTCGAAAGAGACGAAATGATTTTATTATTAACTGATGAACAATGGGATAGATTCAATCCTATTTTTAGCGACTACTTAGTACAAATAAGCACTTTTGTTAGTGATGATGCTCAAAGTGTAGTAAAGCGCTTAGGAATCATTTTATTTCGCTTGTGTATGATATTTACAGCCATGAGAAAGTTTGACACAAAGGATCATCACAAAGAAGTGTATTGTTCTGATATTGATTTTGAAACAGCATTAACGCTTATAAAAACCTATTTGCAACATAGTATCATTATGTTCGAAAACTTGCCAAAACTAGAAGAAGGCGGTGTTTTTAAATCAGGACAAAACAAAAAATTATTTTTTGATGCACTACCACAACGGTTTACTCGTGGCGAAGCAATTGAATTGGCTAAGAATTTCAATATAGCCGAGAGAACAGTAGGAACCTTTCTTAAATCTTGCCTAGGCAAATACTTACAACAACCTGAATATGGGGTTTATGAAAAAACAGCTCCATAAATAGATATTATCAAATAGTATTGTTATCATTAGATTTTAAAAAAAGTTTAATTATTCATACATTGCATCTTTTTATAACAGACCAAGTAAAGTCCAAAAAAAATAATAGAACATAGATACATATTTACAAACAAGCCAAAGTGAAAACTATGCTTGATGTTGTAAAAAAAATCTAAGCAGAAACGAAATAACACCCTAGTAGAAGTCAAAAATTTTAAAATATGCCAAATAATATAGATAAATATCTAAACAAAGTAATTCAAGGTGATTGTCTTAATGAAATGAAAAACTTACCTGATAAAAGCATAGATATGATCTTATGCGATTTACCGTATGGCACTACACAAAATAAGTGGGATTCAGTAATTGACCTTAAAAAGCTATGGAAAGAATATCACAGAATAGTAAAAGACAACGGAGCAATTGTATTGACTTCGCAAGGAATATTTACAGCTAAATTAATTCTAAGTAATGAAAAGGATTTTAGATACAAAGTAGTGTGGATTAAATCAAAGGCTACAAATTTTCTTAACGCAAAAAAACAACCATTAAGAAAACACGAAGATATTTGTGTATTCTACAAAAAGCAACCAAATTACACTCCTCAAATGTCGGATGGCGAAGCATATGATAAAGGATACAGGAAAGACCAGTTAACTGGCAGTTATGGAGATTTTAAATCAAATCACGTTAAAAGCAATGGTAGTAGGTATCCAACTGATGTTATAGCTTATGAAGAGCAAGAAATCGATGATTTTGTTTATGTTAAAACTGCCGAATCAGAAGGAACTGTGTTTCATCCAACTCAAAAACCAATTGAATTGGGAAGGTATTTAATACGCACATTCACAAAACCTGGAGATGTAATTCTTGACAATGCTTGTGGAAGTGGAAGTTTTCTACTTTCAGCAATTCTTGAAAACAGAAATTTTATTGGAATTGAAAAAAATGAAGATGTTTTGTTACATAAAGTTAAAGAAGTTGATTACATTAAAATTTGCATGGACAGAATTCAAGAAACTTTAAAAAGAAACGAGGTAGAAAAAACAACCTTGCGTTTATTTAACGAACCTATTGCAAAATATCATACATTAAACTATAAAATTAAAGTTTTGAATGGCGAAAGTTACATATAATGAAAGAAGTTGGGCTATCGATGTCATAAGTGAAATTAATGTTTTTTTAGCTACTAAAAGTTGGCATTTTAAAGGAGCTGGTGGAGAAAGTACTATTAGTAACAACAAGAAAAGTCTTTTTCCAGACGTGCTAATTTTTAAAGACCAAACGAAGGATATTATTGTTCAAGGTTGGGAATTAAAAATGCCTGACACCCTAATAAATGATGCTGAATTGATAAGTAATGCAATCAAAAAAGCAAAAATTCTTCAAAGGGATAGTTTCATTTTATGGAATGTAAAAAGTGCTGTATTGTACTGTAAAAAAGGAGAAGGTTTTGAGATTTTAAAAACTTGGGATGATATTAATATAAATTCTCGCATTGAAGTTAAACCAAATGAAAATATATGGAAGCATTTACTTTTTCAAATTCTTGATGACCTCAACACTTTTTTTGAATCAGGTCAAATAAAAGAAGTAACTTCAAAAGAGATTCTTTCCATTGAAGAAATTATTGATGTCATATTAGAAAACACCTTAAATACAGCGGAAGAAATTAAAAGTAAATCTCGTAGAAATGGCGTGTTAGATGCAGAAGTAAATGCTTGGTGGAATTCTTCATCAAATGAATATGGTTACAATTCAACTCAAACTGAACATAAATTACCGACTTTATCTATGATTGTGCTAACAGATTGGGTTTTTAAAATTGTGTTTGCACATATTTTAAAAAGACATTTTAATGAAGCTCGACAAATTGATAATATTAAAAGTATAACCACAATTAATGATGCTTTATCAATCATTGTTTCAATTTCTGAAAACTGTAATTTTTGGAATATTTTAAGCCCTAACCTAGCTCAAGAGTATATTTCTGAAATAGCTTGGAATCAAATAACTGAATTAAATCAATTTCTATTCACAATTAATATTGATGCCATTGATATTGAAATATTGCATCAACTATTACAAAGTTCTGTTGTATCTGCAAAGCGAAAAGTAGCAGGACAATTTTCTACACCTAAAAATTTAGCAGATATACTAACCCGTTTAACTATTAATGATAAAACCAAAATAGTAATTGACCCTTGCTGTGGTACGGGAACTATAATCAAACAAGCATATCAATTGAAAGAAGAATACGAATTGACTCAAGATGAAATTCTAAATAGTATTTGGGCTTCTGACAAGCATTCTTTCCCTATCCAATTATCTACATTATCAATGGCAAAGCCATCTAATATTGGTAGAATCATAAATATTTTTAACTCTGATGTAATCAGTCTATCAGAAGGAAAAATAATAAATTTTAAAAATCCAAATAATGGTGAAATAGTAGAAAAATTATTTCCAAAAATTGATTATGTTGTTTCCAATTTACCTTTCATTAAAAACAAAGAGATGAAGGTTTTAAATCCAGATATCGTTGAAATAAACAATTGGATTCAAGAACAAACTGAAACAACTGATTCTTTGAGTGGTAAAAGCGATATTTTTGCATACATTCCTTTTTATTTACATCAATTTTTATCAGACGACGGCAAAATAGGATTGATTTTATCTAATGCTTGGTTAGGAACTGATTATGGAGAAATATTCTTAGATATTTTACAAAATTTCTTCAAAATTGAATATGTTGTAATATCTGGTAAAGGAAAATGGTTCGATAATGCAGATGTAGTTACTACAATTTTAGTAGCTTCAAAAAAAGACCCCTCATTAGAGACAAATATTAATAATGAAATATCATTTTGTACCTTAAATCAAGAATTAGATAAAATTAATGACATCAAAACTTTATGCGAAAATATCATTTTATGTAGTCCATCAGAAAATGTAACAATCAACAAATACACAGTAAATGAAATACGTAGTTTTGAGGATTTTGGTATTCCTTGGTCAGGCTATTTTTCAGATTTAAGTTGGGTAAATCACGTTTCAGACAAATTTATTAATACAAATGAAATTTTTCATTTCACTAGAGGAGAAAGACGTGGTTGGAATCCAATGTTTTATCCCGCATCTGGACATAATATAGAACAAGCTTATATAAAGCCTATTTTAAAACATTTGAGAAATACTACAAATTTGGAATGTGTTTCAAATGCCGAGGCGTTTTGTTGCTCGAAAAGTATCATTGAACTCGAAGCATTAGGACACACAGGAGCATTAGCTTGGATAAGGTCATTTGAAAATCAAAGAAATGGGACAAACAAACCTTTACCCGAAGTACTTGCTAAACCGAATATGTATTGGTATGAAATGACTACAGATAATATGGCGGATTTTGTTGCAAATGTAAATTATGATAAAAGTTTATTTATTGCCAAATTTGAAAACCGTTCTTTTATTGACCAAAGAATGATTGGATTTTCTGTAATAGAAGAATTTCAAACCGAAAATAAATTATTGTATTTAGCTCTTCTTAACTCTACAGTCAATATGTTTTGGATAGAAAGTTTTGGATTTGGCAGAGGATTAGGAGCATTAGATTTAAGAGCGACTAAATTTGAGAGAGATTTTAAAATTCTTAACCCAAACTTGCTATCTGAAGAACAAAAAACTGAAATTATTGAAGCTTTTATTCCAATAATTACAAGAAACAGACTACCTCTTGAACAAGAAATTGAATTAGAGGACAGAATCAATTTTGAAAATACATTAATGGGGATTTATGGAATTTTAGAATATTATGATCCGATTAAGAATTCATTAAAGCAATTGTATAGAATTAGATTTGCTGTAAAAGACTAACGATATGAATTACAAAGAAATACCAGACATTACTTTAAAAATGATTCTTGATATTGGAATATTAAGAATTGGTACAAGAGTATATGCTTACACTGATAATAAAATAACTGGTACTCTGGACAAAGAAGGTGCGATAACACTAGATTTAGAAAACGAAACTAAAATTTTTCCTTTTCCAAGCGGGGCGGCTAGAGCAATAACTAAGACGAGTGTAAATGGCTGGAAATTTTGGAGAGTTTTGGAAAATGGACATTATAATGAGTTGAGTTATTATAAAGAAAAATATAAACTAAATAAAAACCAAACTTAAAAATCTGAAAGTTAAAAATAGTAAGTTTAACATCTAAATGTTAATTTAGAATAAATATGAAAGCAAACGAATTACCTATAATTACCTTCTTACAAGCAGTTAATGTACAATTTGTCATTCCAGTTTACCAACGAAATTACGATTGGAAAAATGCAGAATGTAAAGAATTGCTTAATGATATAATATCGGTTGAAACAGAGGATAGAGGAACACATTTTATCGGGAGTATTGTGTTTGTTCATGAAGGAACTTATAGTACTAGTGAAGTAAAAGAATTAGTTATTATAGATGGTCAACAACGATTAACGACAATCAATATTTTATATGTGGCCTTGTATCGTTTTGCTAAAGAAAACAGTAAAACACAAGATGCTGAAAGATTGTACAATATGTTTTTGACCAATCAATACGTTCAAAACGAATCCAGTAAATTAAAACTAAAACAAACAGATACAAATTCATTGGCTTTTAAAGCGATAATGCTGGGAACACAAAATGAATTTGTAACATTCTCAAATGTGATTGAGAATTACAACTATTTTAGAAGTGTTATCAACGAAGATAATTTTGATATAATTCTAAGAGGCTTAAATCGTTTAATCTTTGTCGAGATCTCATTAGAAAGAGACAAAGACGATCCACAACGTATTTTTGAGAGTTTAAATTCAACAGGTTTAGATTTATCACAATCGGATTTGATTCGTAATTTCATTTTAATGGATTTACCGCCAAAAGACCAAAATAGGATTTTTGAAACTATATGGAATCCAATAGAAGAAAATGCAAAAGACATTGTAAAACAAAGTTCGTTAGTTTCAGAGTTCATAAGAGATTACTTGACACTTCGCAACAAGAAAATACCAAATAAAAATAAAGTGTATGCAGAGTTTAAAAGCTTGTATTCAAACAAAAAAGAAGATGCCTATCACCAGGAATTAGAAAACATAAAATCATTATCCGTTCACTATAAAAAACTGGTAAATCCATCCACGGTTTCAGACACAAACATCAGAAAGGAATTAGAATACATCAACCGTTTAGAAATAAATGTAGCCTACCCTTTTTTATTACAAGTATTTGAGGATGCAGAAAACGGTTTACTAAGCAAAGAGGATTTAATAAAAGTCCTTAAACTGATTCAAAGCTATGCTTGGAGAAGGTTTGTAGTTGGTTTACCAACCAATGCCTTAAATAAGATATTTATGAGCCTGTATGCAGAGGTCGATACAGAGGAATATCATGATTCTATTGCTAAAGTCCTGCTCAAAAAGAAAGGAAGTGCCAAATTCCCTACCAATGAAGATTTAAAAACGGCATTAAAGGATAAGGATTTGTATAACACCCAACCTAAAAACAGAAACTATCTATTTGAAATGTTGGAGAACTACAACAATAGAGAATATGTAAATACCAACAATGAAAACATTACAATAGAACATATTTTCCCACGAAATCCAAATGAAGTTTGGAGTACAGATTTATCATCAGAAGAGTATTTTTCATTTAAGGAAAAACATTTAAACACAATAGGAAACCTGACCCTTTCTGGAAATAATGGTGCGCTAAGTAACAAATCTTTCTTGGCCAAAAAGGAAATGAATAATGACGGTGGAGAACAAGGTTATAACTACAGCAGATTGTGGTTAAACTCTTATTTGAAATCATTGGACAGTTGGAATAGTACCAATTACGAAGAACGATTAAATATTATTTACGAACGATTTTTAAAAATTTGGGAATACCCTAACGTGGTATTTTTTGATAGTGATGATACAACAGAAGAACAAAATATTTATGACGTTGAAAGTCCAAAGAATAAAAAATTGGAATACTTCATCTTTGAAAATACTAAGATAGAAGAAGATACTATTGCTCAAATGTATTTTTATGTAATCAGAAATTTATACGAAAAGAATTCACAATTATTAGTAAATTATAATAATGGATTTAAAATCTCAAGAGAACCTAATGATTTTAGAGCAGCTCAAGAAGCAGTTAATGGTTGGTTTGTTGAAGCAAATCTAAACAATGATGGAAAATTTGTTGTTTTAAAAAGGTTACTTATTTTGTTTGGAATGGAAGATGAATTATCAATCAAATATGTTTCAGTAACAGAAAACGAATCAGAACCGAATCGTTTTAATGTTAGAAAAAAATATTGGCAACAATTATTACCATTAATAAAGGATACTACCCTATTTTCAAATGTAAATCCTTCAAAAGACCATTGGCTATCTACAGGAGCCGGAACTGCAGGTGTTTCTTATACATTTGTAATTACTAAATCGTATGCAAGAATTGAATTATCCATTCTTACTTCGAATAAGGAAACAAACAAAATCTACTTCAAAAAATTACTTAAAAACAAAGAAGCAATAGAACAAATATTTGGTTGCGCCTTAGTTTGGGAGGAATTACCAGAAAACAAAATGTGTAGAATAAAAATAGAAGAACAAGGACTTAATTTGTTCAATGAATCCGATTGGGAAGGAATGAATAATTTTATGGTTTATAATCTTCCAAAATTTGAAAACGCATTAAGTCCCTTTATTAAAAATTTGAGGTAAACCGTAAAATTATAAACTGTAAAATGATTTTATTTGAATAAAGTTTAGAATAGCATAACGTATCAGTATTATTTGGATAAAACATTTAAAATTTGGAAAATCTTAAAATTAACATCATCCCATTCGAACATCCAGTAAAAGAACTTGAAATAGGTTTTTACAAACAAGATAAAAAAGGCTTCTATGCGCTTTGGAAAGGAGAATATCCGCAATCTTTTTGGGATGATTTTAATGACGAAATGCAAAATTGTGATAAACTGTACACAAACTTCAAAGACACCTTAAATTGCGATTATAAAGCAACAGTAGATTTTACTAAAAATACAAGGTTAGCAGCCCATTATTACACTAGATTGATTTATGATTATTTTGAAACAGTAGCCGATGTGGTAAAAATCAGTTTTGTAAAAGACATACAAATTTGGTTTAAGGATGGAGCCAAAACAACGGCTGTTTACACTTCGTACAAATGTTTTACCGTAAAAGTTCAATTCAAGAAAGTTACTGCATTCCCTGAATTATTGATATCCTATGATGGCAATACAACAGTATATAACAAGTCATTAGCAGAATTAGATAACTTCCCTCCAGAACTAATTAACCTCGTTAAATTCAATAAACAAGTAGTTAAATATGAATTTGCAGAAGATGCCGTAAAACAACATATTGAAGAGTTGTACCCCATACTTTCAAATACGATTAGAAATTATCTTAAAATTGATCGTCCACCATTTACAAGAGGTAATAAATATCTTCCTTACTATAAAAACATAAATGATTTATATGATATTTACTTGAACTCTAAAGAATTTAGAGCAATAATACCGCTTCTAAATGAAGGCTTTTATCAAGTACCACAACACCATATTCATAAAACCTCTTTTAATTCAAACAAACTACGTTTCTTTAACGGTACAGATATTGTTCCTCATAACGGGATGAAAAATATAGGACCATATAAAGCAAGTCCACATAAAAATGTTGAGTTTTTTTTTATTTATCATAAACCAGATAGGAACTTTGCTGTAAAAACGCTTTTTACCTATTTTACTGAAGGTTACAAATCTCCCGAAGGACACCTCTATTTTAAACCACTCAAAACCTATATCAAACAACCTTTTCTAATAAATGATGGCACAAGTATTTCATTTGATAATACAGAAACGGCATTAAGTGTTGTTAAGCAAGGTTTACTAAATCTTGAAAAAAAGCCCAACACAAAGTACGTAGCAATTTATGTAACACCAGTTCACAAAACAGAAACGGATCTTCAGAAAAAAATGCTTTATTATCAAGTTAAAGAAGAGTTATTAAAACACGATATAAGTTCACAAGTAATCTATAAAGAAAACATTGGCCATAAAGATTTTAGCTTCTACTTACCAAACATTGCAATTGCATTATTAGCTAAAATAGATGGTATTCCGTGGCGCTTAGACAGAGATACTAAAGAAGAATTAATAGTTGGTGTAGGTGCTTTTACTTCATTAAATCACAATATTAAATATGTAGCAAGTGCCTTTTGTTTCAATAATAATGGGGAGTTTAAAGGTTTTGATTGTTTCAAAGCAAATCAAACCGATTTATTAGCAGGAACTATTGGAAAGCAAATATTAAAATATGTTGTAGATAATGGAGAAAGTGCAAAAAGGCTAATTATTCATTTCTACAAAAAGATAAGCAATAAAGAGTTAGAGCCTATTATGGCGATGCTGAACAAATTGAAATTAAACATCCCTGTTGTCATAGTTACAATTAATAAAACAACATCAGAAGATAATGTTGCTTTCGACCTCAGTAGTACTAATTTAATGCCTATTAGTGGTACTTATCTAAAAATCGGTTGGGATCAATATTTATTGTTCAATAATGTAAGATATAAAGCAGTTGATGTTGTTAATGACAATCCGTTTCCTATCAAACTTTCCTTTTCTTCAACAGTAGAAAATTATTTTGATGATAGAACAGTTATAGAAGAATTAATAGATCAGGTATATCAATTCAGTCGTATGTATTGGAAATCAGTAAAACAACAAAACTTACCGGTAACCATAAAATACCCTGAAATGGCAGCAGAAATATTTCCTTTCTTTGAAGGAGATAAACTACCTGATTTTGGAAAAAATAACCTTTGGTTTTTGTAAACTCATAATTAAAAGAGAATGATATTTATATTTATTATAGTGGTAATTTTAGTAGTTACTTTAATCATATACATTGTAAGAGAAGCAAGATTAAAAAGTGAAGAACTTGAGCGAAAAAGAATTGCAGCAGAAAATTTAAGGTTAAAAAAGATAGCAGAACTTGCAGAACTTCATAAAAATAAAAAAAACAAACTCAATCCTTTATTACTAAAAATAGAGGATTATAACAATGCATTATCTTTATTTATAGAAAATCCAAAATTTATATCCAATTACGATTTATTTATATTCAAAGAATTTCATAATCCTTTATATAAGAGTATTAATTCTATTGACTACAGAAACTTACCAAACTATGATAAAGAACTTAAAACTATTAATTTATACTTATCAAATTTCAATAACCTAGAAAATAGTATTCAAAACAGAAATAAAGAATATGTTACAAAAGAACTAAAAGATTCCGATGCAATCCTAAGCAATATAGAAGGTAAATCGCTCGATAACCAGCAAAGGAAAGCAGTTGTAATAGACGAAGACAATAACCTAATTATTGCTGGTGCTGGTTCAGGAAAAACTACAACCATTGCAGGTAAAGTCCAATATCTAACTGAAAGATTAAAAATAGATAAAAGTAAAATTCTATTGATTTCTTTTACACGCAAATCAGCAGATGATATGAGTGATAGAATACGCAATAAAATGAAAATTGATTTATCTGTAAAAACATTTCACAAACTAGGAAAAGATATTATTGCCGAAGTAAATAATGAAGCACCGGAAGTGTTGGATTTAAAAAAAATTGATATTAAGTCATTAATTCAATCTTTCATTAATAACTCAAAAACCGATAACAAATATCACACTAAACTTCTAGATTTTTTAGCATATTATTTAAAACCATACAAATCTCTTGAAGAATTTAATACTGATGGTGAACATAATGATTATTTAAAAGAGCAAAAACTTGAAGGATATAAAATTATCAATACTACTACGAGAGACGGTGTTCTTATCAAATACCGTGAAAAATTCAAAAGTCAAGAAGAAGTTCTAATCGCTAACTTTTTATTCAGAAACCAAATTGAATATAAATATGAAGAAAAATACCAATATAAAACCGCAAGTAAAATGTTTGGACAATATAAGCCAGACTTCTATTTGCCAAAATATGATATTTATATAGAGCATTTTGGTATTGATAAAAATGGTAAAGTTCCCAATTGGTTTAAAGGCGATGCAACAAAAACTGCTCAAGAAAAATATTCCGAAGGTATGGAATGGAAAAGAACAGAACATTTTACAAACAATACTACTCTTATTGAAACTTACTCCTGGGAACAAAAAGAAGGCTATTTACTAAACAGCCTTACTGATAAATTAGCTAAACACAATGTTGTTTTATATCCAATTTCTGATGATGGTTTATGGGATTATTTAAAAGAAAATATTCCCGAAGATATTGATGTTTTCACTCAACTAATCAATACCTTTTTAGCACTTTTTAAATCCAATAATGAGAAAATAATAACATTGGAGTCCAAAGCTGTAAAAGATAATGATGTTAGAGCTACTAATTTTTTAGAATTATTTGAGCCTATTTATAAAAACTATCAAAATTACTTAGAAGAAAACGATGAAATAGATTTTAGTGATATGATTAATTTAGCTACTGAAACAGTTAAAAACAATCAATATACTTCTCCTTACGAATATATTATTATTGATGAATTTCAAGATATTTCAAAATCACGATCTCAGTTAATAAAAGCATTACTAAACCAAAATCCATCAACTAAATTATTTTGTGTGGGTGATGATTGGCAATCAATTTATCGTTTTGCAGGAAGTGACATCGGAATATTCACTGGTTTTGAAGAATATTTTAAAACTTCAACTTTAACTGATTTCAATCGAAAAACGAATACTTCGTATATCGAGCAAACATATAGATTTGATAATAAACTGATTGATGTTTCTAGCAATTTCATTCTTAAGAATCCCAATCAAATTGAGAAATCTCTTAAATCAAATAAAAAAAGTGATGTTGATGCAATTACATTTCATAAGTATGTTGATGCCGACAAAAAAGGAAGCAATCAATACATTGCACTTGACAAAGTAATTAGTCAAATTATCAAAAACAATCCCGAAGAAAAGACTTCTATATTACTTTTAGGTCGTTATGATTTCGAAAACAAATGTTTAGAAAAATTAAATTATATTTCTAAAAAATATGTTAGTAAAAATAAACGCTACGAATACCATCATAATGACAATGATTTAATAAACTTGAGTTTTATGACAGTTCACTCCGCCAAAGGATTAGAAGCGGATTATGTCATAATACTAAATGGTAATTCAGGCACTTATGGTTTTCCTTCTGAAATATCAGACGACCCATTATTAAATTTTTTATTATCAAAAGCAGATCAATTCCCGAATGGAGAAGAAAGACGTTTGTTTTATGTAGCATTAACTAGAGCAAAAAAACACGTTCATATTCTATCAAGCATAGAATATCCCTCGAAATTCGTCAATGAAATTAAAGAAAATGAACCTATTACTGCTATAAAATGCGATTGGTGTGACAATGGTAAACTTATCGAAAGAAAAGGTCCTTACGGTTATTTTTATTCCTGCAATAACAATAGTTATTGTAATTATACAAGAAAAATAAATACAGAAGATTTTACAACTCTAGCAAAAACCTTTTCGGACAATAAGGAATATAAAAAAGCTATTGAATACTTAAATAAAACAATAGAACTTAATAATGCAGCTCCACAAATCCATTTCGATTTAGCAAGGGCTTATGATCAAAGCAATCAATTAAAAGAAGCTATTAACCATTATAATATTTCAATAAATAAGGATAACAACTATGCTAATTCTTATTATTGGAGAGGTAGTGCTTATTATGATTTACAAGAGTATGAACAAGCCATTAGTAGTTGGATATATTTCAATAAATTAAAACCAAATTCCAACTCTATCAATTATTGGTTAGCACAAGCATATTTTAAAACAAGTCATTTTATAAAAGCTATTGACTCAATTAATAACGAAATAACATTTAATCCAGATAATAAAGATGCAATTACTTCCAAAATAGAATGTTTAGCTATTTTAAGAAATAAATATTCGAATGGTGAGCATAGAGTAACTACGAATGATTATGATACAATTAAAGGATATATCCAATTAGCAATAGAATTTGATATAAATATAAAATTCAATTACCACAAATCAGTTCAGTTTGAAGGAGGTGTAGAAAGTTTAAGAACAATAAAGCCTACTGGCTTTAAAACAATTGGTCAATACAATTCATTCTGCGTTTATGGATATTGCTACTTACGCCAAGAAGAAAGAACATTCAATATAGACCGTATTTCTAACCTAGTAATAAATCCTAATAAAATAGAGGTCTGGTCAGAAAACTAGTAATTACATCACTTAAATAATAAAAATATGGGTAAATTATCAAATCTACATTCTATAATAATTCTTATGTTAACGGGAATAATAGGTGTTAGTTGCAGTAATAAAAAAGAAGATGCAATCTCTGATCCACATAATGAGCAAGTTCAAAAAGATATTATTGTAGCGACAATTCCATTATCAAGTAAACAAAAAAAACCAATAGATTCTTTAAAAATGCACGCTATTGATAATTTATATTTCGGTTTGAATCCAGGCAAAACAGACCGTGAAATTAAAATCGATAATATGCCTTATTTAGTAACACTATCTAAAGCGGAACCAGGAAAGGGAGTTTTCTATTATATGTTAAAAAGCAAAGGGAAAATCACTACAATTAAAAGAGCTAAAAGTGTTCTTAATGATTTAAAGAAAACAATTACCAGAAAGTATAAAAAATTTATAGTATTAAATCAAACATATAATACTAAACATCCAGAAGATCGAAAAATTCGTCAAAGTTCTTTTGAAGACAGAGCGGAAGGAGAGTATGACCGAAAAATTATGGGACAACCATACGAATTTGCCGCGTATAAATGGAATTTGAATTATAAAACTATTCAAATCGGTTATTTTATTAATAACAAAAACAGTGAAGTTTATATGCAAAATAGCCCTGCAACACATGAATATATAATTTACATTGAACTAAATAGCAAGATCATCAAACCGAAGCAAGTTAAAGACGTAAGTAATAACGATGATTCAAATAAATTTTAAGTGGAGGCGTAAAATTTAAAATCTATTTGAAATTGTTACATTTTCAGCTTATTTAAATAATTACGAACAATGCTACAAACGCAAGTATTAAAAGGGCTAAATAAATCAAACGATTGAGATAATATTTATTTAATTGATTTTCAGGATATGGTAATTAATAAAAAATAATAAAATGGGAAACATAGTAGCATCATTATGCCGTAATTGTGGTTTTAAAAATGAATTTAGAGTGGGCGGTGGTAAATTTAATCATTTAACACATTGTCCTGTTCCATCAATAAATAAAGAAACCTTAGAATTCGAAACCGTAAATCATTACAATCATAAAGATTCAGAGAAATATTTATTTTATTCTGATGATAATCTAAAAGGCGATAATTACAATAATAAATCATTCAGTAATTTCGATTTATATTTTAACGAAGAGGGCAATTACTGTCCAAGTTGCAAAGCTAAAAAACTAGCTTTCCGTATTACAATGTATGTAGATTAATATATTTAATTACGTAACTCATCCGCACAAAAATCGCTCCAAATACAAGTATTCCTAGCATCAATGCTGCCCTTTGTTTGATAGCCTATTCTAAGTGAAGTCGAAGGGTTAATTTCACTTTTTAATCAATATATCTTACCTTTATCTTTCATTAAAAAAAGGTATAGTATGGTAACTATTGAATTAACCCGCAAAGAACTTTACGATTTAGTTTGGGCAAATCCCTTGTCTAAATTAGCAACGAAATATAACCTCTCAGATAATGGCTTAAGAAAAGTATGCAAGAAACTAGACATACCATTACCAAAAAATGGACATTGGCAAAAGATTCAATTTAATAAAAAGGTTAGTATTGAAAAACTTCCTGTAAACAACAAAGTAGAAACATCTATTACATTGAAATTCAGAGAGAATTCCGAAACAATCATAAATGGCGAAGGAAACGAATTAAATCAACTGACCAAAGAAATAAAAACCACACTAAAAGAGACTATACTATTTCCCGAAAAATTAACAAAACCATATCAGTTAATTATTGACGCTAAAAATGACTTAAAAACAAAAGAACCTTCTTATTATCATAACATAAACGGGCTTTTAAACACTTCCGTTGGTATTCTCAATATTACTGTAGCACCAGAAAATGTAAAAAGAGCATTATTATTTATGGATGTTTTTATAAAAGCAATACAAAAAAGAGGTCATAAAATAACTGTAAATAAAGGAACTAAAATAGTAATTGAAGGTACAGAATTAAGTATTGGTCTTAGAGAAAGATTAAAAAGAAAAATAGTGAAAGGCACCTATTATGATTCAACAGAATTATATCCTTCAGGTTTTTTATCATTTACTCTAGATGTTTACCCAGCAAAAGAATGGACAGATAGTATTAATAGCAAAATAGAAGATAAAATTCCTAACATAATTGCAAAATTAGAATTGCAAGCTGTTAAAGAAAAACAAGATGATATTGATAGAGAAACTAGGAATATAGAATACGAACGGAATCGTAAAATTGAAGAAGAACTTGAAGCTAAAAGAAATTTCGAATTAATTGAATTTAAAGGCTTATTCAAAAAAGCAAACAGATGGCATCAAGCAGAAATATTAAGAAAATATATTGCTGAGGTCGAAATCAAAGCAAAAGAAAATAATTCATTAACTAATGATGTTTTAAAATGGTTAGAATGGGCAAATAACAAAGTAGAATGGTACGACCCTTTTACCGAAATAGCAGATGAAATATTCGAAAAAGTCAACAGAGAAACATTGGAATACAAAAGATGGTAAAAAAGACACTTAGTATTAATTAAAGACATTTCCGTTTCAAACATCACGGGCAATCAAGCGGTCTCACTATGGTCGTTCCCTTTGTTCCGTTCGGCTGTTCCAGTCGGTCAACCTTACATTTTCATAAGAACTTTTCGGTAAATAAGCAATTAGTTTTTCAATTAAATAGTTAGGTTTCCCTCCGTTCCACAGGCACTTCACAGCACAATAAAAACAGCCGCTTAAAAATAAGCCGCTATTTTTTTTGCGCTGTTTCGTTCCTCATCTTCACACGGTCTCTTTCTGCGTTCGGTCGGGCTACCATAACCATAATACCGCTTCATTTCGTTGCGCTCCGCAGGCTACGCTTCACTACATTCCAGCCGTATTCTGTTTATAGCCCTCCAGTTTTTTGGCGGTTGCTCCTTCGCACAGCTATCGGGGTTGGCTCAGTTCGGTGAAAAACCTCACTTTGCCTTAAATCAAGGAACGCCTACAGGCTGTCTTTTATTTATTCCCCGCCGTTTCACGCTCATATCCGCTTCATTTCGCTACGTTCCTTCGCTCTATTCCCACGTCTATGGTAGCTGTTCGATTGCCGCAACACCGCCTCTTCGCTCCTCGAAAAACAATAATTTCCGCTATCGCTACAATCATTTTTTTCTGCGGTGCTTGGGGGTGTTTGATTGCCGTTTATAGAACAACATCCAAAAATAGGATTTCAAGAACTTTCTGTGGTTCTAAAAAAATAAATAAAAAGAAAGCAAATTTAAGTTCCGGTTTCAAAAAGTAAAGTTCAAGCCCTACGGGTTTTTGAAAAAATCTCCACCCTTATATTTTCAAAACAATACCTGTTTTAGCCAAGACAATTCCGCTTCTACATTAATAGTTGGGTAGTATTTTTTCAAAAAAACTTGACTCTTTTTGAAACCTCCACTTCTTAGACGCCTTTCTTTTTTTTCTTTTTTTCTTTTAAAAATTATATGGTGCGGAGCTTAGCGACAGCATCATTTTAATTCAGAAATTATGCCGAATGTAATCATTAAAACTCACAGAAAAGAGGCTGTTTGCCAAGAGAATCAAATTTACATTCTCAACAAAGGCTTAAATAGCGGGAAGCCTCAAAAGACCCCATTTACAAATTGTTTTGTTATTATTTTAGCAAGCAAAGACCAAGCTGAAACAATATACTGGCTTATTTATAGCTTGTGGAAAGCTAATTTTTGGAATCAACACCTTTACGGTTCTGTTATACCATTTCTACTGATTCACGAATTCAAAAAGAACTTTATTCCGAAGCTAGATCAAATGTTGTCAAATATGGAGCAGCATAAAAAACAAGTCGAAGCTTTACAAATTATTGAAATGAAAGAAAAGCAATTTCAAGAAAGTTTGATTCCGATCAATGAAATGAGAAAGTCGATTTTAGCTCATTATTTTAAAAAGTAATAATATCAATCGACTAACACATAATTGCACTTTATATGCAACGTAAGTCATACATAAGTCCACACTATAGATAAATTAGTAAAAACAAAAAGCCCTCTCGTTAGAAAGGGCTTAATTTGCAACTTTGCAAACTTTGCAGTCTTGCAAACTGATGGTTTCGTTTAAAAAGTATCTTGGATTTTTAAAGCATTACCAGTATTGAATAAGTAATAATTAGAACCAACCATTTGATAAAACTCTATTCCAATACTACCCAAAACAGCAACATTGATTGTCATTGTTGGAGCATTTGGTAAGGTAGTCATAACATCAATTAAAGCGGTTACAGCATCAACTGGAGTATAATCAGAATAGGCAATATTTGATACTTCATTTAAAGCAGGTTCAGCAGGTTCATAAGCTCCGGTAGTAGGATTATAAATAGTGTCTGAAACAACGGATAAAGCATTGATGACTCTGAAATGACTTGCACCAGATGGAATGTTTAAGTAATTGAGAGGATTAAAAGCCGGAATACTTAACGTACTCTCATTTCTGTCAACAGTAGCAGTTAATGTAAACGGGGCTCTGAAAACACCATTAAAAGAAATGTTACGATTGAAATCTAACCCTTTTAAATATTGTGGTTGTTGTGAAACCAAAACTGCCCTTTGACCTCTCGCTTCAGAACCATCTTCAATATTGATTTTTTTCATAATAGCAGTTAATCGTCCCGTAAGTTGACTATCCGACATTTGTTTCATTAATGATGATAAACCAACGCGAACTGATTTACCGGCATTCGCACAAGCTCCAAATTCACTCATGTTTTCACGAGTACGGATAAAGCCTGGTGCAGTTTTAATTTGTTCTGCTGTAGGGCCTCCTTTTAATCCTGCAAAATACCCTTCATTGCCTTTGATTTTGAAGTGTCTTACTTCACCTAGTGTGCCGACATATTTAATATGTCCTTTCTGTCTTGCCATAATATTATATGTTTTATGTTAAAAATATCTATTAAATTTACAACGTAAATAAATAACAATCAATTACTTAAATAGTGCTATTTAAAGCATTTTAACGCCATTAAACTTATGACACAAAATATTATTCTTAAAGTAAAAAGATTTGTAGATGGAGACGGACTAATTGCCGAAGATTATACATCAAAAAAAGAGTTTGAAGTTCGTTTATATGGTATTGATGCGCCAGAAATGAATTATTGTAATAAGATCAAAAAGGATGAAAAAGAATTACATATTCCGGCTGCCTTATTAATTAAATTAGGGTATTTATCATTTAATTTTTTAAAAGATCAGGTTAATTTGGGTGATTTATGCAATTTAGTTCAGGAGAAAAATAATTTAGTTGATAAATACGGAAGACTATTAGGCTACTTAATTTTAAATGATGGTAGAATTTTAAACGAAATAATGATAAAGGAAGGCTATGCAAAGCCATATAACGATGTATTTTGTGAAATGCTTCCATTGTATCAAGAATGGAGTTTACAAGCTAAAAGTACTCAAAAAGGACTGTATTCTATTGTAAACAAATTTTAATATATTTGCCTATAATTGTCTTGTATTTATGGTTATTACAGTGTTTCTGTTGGCTATTTGTTGCCCGAACACTGCTAAGTGCTGTAATATATAGGAACTTCAAATATTGTATTGGAAAGTAATTTTTAGTATGCGAAAATCCTTTCTTAAGTATTCGGTAAAACTTTAGACAAATTTATTAGGCTGCCATTTCAAACTATTCCATCGATCCGCACCATTTTTAATAATACAATCTAAAATCGAGCAGTTTACAAAGTCCATATTGTTTTTCATGTAATTCCTCTACAATTTCAACCAGGTTATCTTGGTCTTGGCATAAACTAAAAAAAACTTTATCCAAGTGAATGCTGCTTAAATTATGGGCTGCTGTCCCATAACCCGAAAGCGCACGTGCTCCCGTGACATCTAAAAAATATTGTGCTTCTTCTTGGTCTAAGTCCAGTACTTTTTTATTGGCAAAATGCAAAATTTTTCCTGTTAGTTTCCCTTCAAAAAGCTCTGCCATTTCTGTTAGACTGTAGTAATAATCATTTACACAAATACTATTCCCTTCGCCGGGCATTACTAGATAGATTATTTCATAATCCTTAAAATTATGGTCATCGTAACGCAATGCATTTAAACCCTCTTCTAAACCTTCAATCGTATCGCAAGTTCTGTAAATACTTGTAATATCCTGTTCAAAGGCGATTTGTCCCAAGTTATTGAACACTTCAGTATTGGTGTACGTTTCTACATCGGGAACGGCTTCGAGGCAGAAGATAAATTTATCGTAATCCATAAAATTATATTTTGTAATTGCTTTACAAACAAATTTTTTATTGAGGCAAAGACTCCTCGTTAACAACACTTGAAAGAGTAGAAAAAATCGGCAGCTCAATTATCACTTGCTGTGAGGTCCTGAACTCTCATAGACAAAGTTATTCCTTCTCGATTACAAAATTACTAAGAATGAAATTCATTTATCAACATTTAACAGTCCATAATTATTAAACAAAGCCTGCTATTTCTTATTTCAAAATAAAAATAGTTCGGATAGAAAATAGTTCGGAAAACAGTAAAACCCTAATCTCAAATAAGTATATCGAAAAAAATTTCCCTGATTTTTTGCTCATTAATTATAACTATTTTAGCACCATGCAAAATCGGTATTTATAGTAAACAGTAATCCGGAAACTATTATTACTTTGGATGAGGCCTTTAATTTCCAATTAACAGTGTTTTTTTTGGCTGTCCGAGCAGGCTCTACACTACAAGTCCGCAGGAAGTTGCTCATAAAACATAGCCCAAAAAACGAGCTTCCTCCGGTCGCTATTTTAAGGCTTGTTTTTTATGCCCACTTCCTTTACGTGCTTTCCGTTTCTATCCTTGACAGGAAAATTCGATTCCAAAAGATGTAAATTCTTAAATTATCATAAATAGTATTTCAAGAAAAAAGGGTAACTTTATAATATGAAAAAGCATTTCAATATTATAATTGCCGGAGCTGGCGGCATTGCCGAAGCAGTTGCTATGATATTACTAGAATGGAGTGAAGTCACGCCCAGCCTTTTCATTGGAGACAGAACCCATTCAAAAGCAAATAAAGTTGTGAATTGGATTAAAATGGGAACGACGAAATCCTGCTCAGTTACTGATTTTCACCTAGCAGAAGAAGGCCTGACGGATGAAATGGCTGCAATTTTGCGTCAAGGGGATATCATTCTGGACTGTCTTCCCGGAAGTCAAGCACCAAGAATCGCTCAATTTGCTAAAGATTTCCATCTCCATTACGCTAATCTTACGGAATATGTTGCCGAAACTTCAACAATAATGGCGTTAGCAAAGGATGTAAAAACAGGTTTTATTCTTCAAACCGGTCTTGCTCCCGGCTATATTAATATACTGGTAAACGGACTTCTTCAACAGTTTTGGATTCACTACAAAGTGGATACGGTAGACAAGCTCGAATTAAAAGTTGGTGCTCTCAAGAAACATGCCGTAGCCCCTCATTATTATAGTTTTACCTGAAGTCCGGTAGGTGTTGCCACAGAATATATTAAAGACACTATTGCACTTATAAAATTTACGAAAAAAAGCCTTCCATCGCTATCGGAAAGAGCTGCTATCATCATTGATGGCATTGCTTATGAAGAGGATCTTACTTTGGGTGGTGCCGCCGATTTACCCAAGGCACTGTTAGGAAAAGTGTATTCTCTTGACTACAAAACTTTGCGTCATCCAGGTCATTATGCTTGGGTACAAGAGCAACTTTCTAATTTGGAAAATTCAGATGATGCTATAACTAATTTGCAACAAAAAATGAAAGCCGCCATACCTCATATAGAAAATGACCAGATTATTTTGTACGCTGCAGTAGAAGGTAAAGACGCCGAAGGAATTTTACGCAGACGAGAAATTGCTAAATGTATACTCCCGCAAAAAGTGGGAAAACACCAATTGCGAGCCATACAAACAACAACTGCCGATCCATTACCCCAAGCGGCTCAATTATTACTGGAAAACGCTACCATTGGAGTTATTTTACAAAGCCAAATTGAGCCTGCCAAGTTCCTAAATGGGAATTATATAGCACGGGTTTATGGAAAGATGTGAACTTTCTAGTCGCTATTGAAAATTATTTCTAGCGTCAAAAGAAAATATAGCTCTGAAAAATAATTAAAAAAAAAGCGATTTGTTTTGTACTTTTGAAAATCACAAAAAATTGCAACTACATAAATAAATAAGCATCAATAATAAATGAATTCCTATTACCTACATAACGGCGTTGAAAGTAGCGGTCCTTTTGATTTAAGCGAACTGAAAGCCAAATCAATTACAAAGACAACACCAGTTTGGTGCGAAGGCATGGCGAATTGGAAAAATGCCGGCGAAGTCATGGAATTACAATCTATTTTAACAGTAGTGCCTCCGCCTATAAAATCTTTTCAGCCATCGCCTGAATTGGAAGAAACTGATGATAATCCTAAAATTTTAGGGATAGATAAGATGCTTTTTTTTATCCTTTGTGGGCTTTTAGTGTTAATCATTGGAACTGTTAGTTTTAAAATTTTTGACGAAAACAGAAGTTCCGATTTAGAACAGAAAAATAATATAACCGAAAAAAATAACCAACAATTTCAACTGCAAGAAAAAAAAATTGAAGAACAAAAAAACCTTATCGCAGAGCAAGAGCGAATAGAAACTGATCGAATTAAAAAAGAAAGAAAAGAAACTTTGAGCAACAGACTATCGGAAATAAAGAGAAAACTTGCGATTGATTTCAGTAATTTGGATCAAGCAAAAAATAAAATGAGTGAGGCAAATGATTTTCAGTTTTTAAGAACTACCGATGAAAGAGAAGAAGATATTAATTCCGTTGAAACTGAAATTGAAAATTTGAAAATTGATATTGGAAATTTAAAAACAGAAATGGATCAAATATATTTAGAATTGGAAAAAATAAAATAAGTTAAATTTCATTTTTGCTTTTGACTTCATTCTTTAATATTACCATTTTTACAATTAATCTAATAAAATTTATTCAAAAAAATAAGTCATTAATCACACTTCAACCATCCTGTAATGCTCATTCTGGTATTTTGGGTTACCAAAACCTCATGAACTAATTCATCACTTTTGAAAAATACAGTTTTACCTTGGGTAGGTGCAATTTTTTGGTTATTATTTTCCTGATGAATCAACAACTCACCTCCGTCACTTTCTTGCCAATTGCTATTCAAATAACTAATCATCGAGTATTTTCGGCTCGGATTATTTTTGAACTGGTCTAAATGTTGTAGATAAAAATCACCTTTTTCGTATAAAGAGTAATGAAACTCGTAGCCTGTAATTCCAGTATAACAACTTAGATTCAAATAGGCAATAAAGTCTTCTATTTGAGCAAAAAACTCGTTCTCGAAGGCATTATTATGCTTTTTATCCAACCAATATATAGAATCACTTCTCACCGCACTATCATAAGAAACAGCTTCTGAATTGCCGGTTCCAGCATCTACTAACAAACTTTGTTGGTTTAAATCAAGTAAATTTTGCTTTAAGCTATTGGCCAAAGCATCACTTAAAAAATGTTCAGATATACCAACTTTATTTTCAATATAAGAAGCAATTAAATCTTCAAAATTATTTTCCATTTTATTTTTTGACGACTGCAAATACGGCCAACGGGACAAGGTAAACTAAATAAAACCGGTAATACCTCATTATGAAATAAATAAAATTATTTCTTTAGCTTTTCAATACAATTGCCATAAATAAAAAAGGGTTTAGAAATGAATCCAAACCCTTTTTATTATTTTATAATTTACTGATATAACTTCCATAAATATCTTTGAACTGATACCCTTCGGAAAAACGGTCTTTACTCAGTTTTTTATATTCTACCAATCCCCATAATATAAATTCTTTCATGAAGAATTTATCTTCTTTTTCGAGTTGTGGTTGGTATTTCTTGATTAATATTTCGAGAGGCACAATACTTCCCAAGATTCTTTCATAATCTTCATCGGAACAATCATCTAATAATTCGAAACCACTTTCGGCAAAAAACCAATCAATAATATCTGAATAAGCTGTTTTATCGCCTTGTTTTTCCAGTTTTTCAATCTTTGGAAAATAAGCCGGAAAGAAAGTATGAATCGCATCACCTAATAAATGTTGAGCTACAACAGCGGCTCCCTCCTGCTCTCCTTCGTAAACTAATTCGACTTTTCCAGTAATCGCAGGAATAATTCCCATAAAATCAGACAAACGCAATGTAGTTTTATCTTGGCCAGATCGCAATGCGCGACGTTCAGCAGTACTTAATAAATTCTCTAAAGCAGTAATACTCAATCTGGCACTTACACCACTTTTGTTGTCAATATATTCACTCTCTCTAGCTTCAAAACTTATTTGTTCCAACAAATCTCTGGCTAATGAAGGAACATAAACCATATCGCTTTGTGCGCGGTCTAATTTAGCTTCTTGCTCTGTAATAGTTCTCGCAATTTTTATTGTATCTGGATAATGCGTTAAGATCTGAGAACCAATTCTGTCTTTCAACGGCGTTACAATACTACCACGATTGGTATAATCCTCTGGATTCGCTGTGAAGACAAATTGCATATCCAGCGGCATTCTTAACTTGAAACCACGGATTTGTATATCCCCTTCCTGCAAAATATTGAATAATGCCACTTGAATTCTCGCTTGCAAATCAGGCAATTCGTTGATGACAAAAATACAACGATTCGCTCTTGGAATCATCCCAAAATGTATCACTCGATCATCAGCATACGAAAGTTTCAAATTTGCTGCTTTTATAGGATCAACATCACCTATCAGATCCGCAACGGTAACATCTGGCGTGGCTAATTTTTCAAAAAAACGGTCGCTTCTGTGCAACCAAGAAATTGAAGTGTCGTCACCTTTTTCGGCAATAATGTCTTTGGCGTAACGCGAAATTGGTTTCAAAGGATCATCATTAATTTCTGAACCAGTCACGAACGGAATATATTCGTCCAACAATTCAATCATTTTGCGAGCCAATCTCGTTTTGGCTTGACCACGAAGACCCAATAAATTAATGTTATGACGAGATAAAATTGCTCGTTCTAATTCTGGAATAACAGTATTCTCAAATCCGTGAACTCCTTCAAACGTTGGTTTTCCTGATTTGATTTTTTCTCTCAGGTTGGATCGCAATTCATCTTTGATGCTTTTAGTTTCGTATCCTGATTTTTTTAATTCTCCTAATGTTTTTATATTTTCTATTTTCATGTTTGAAATTTAAAGATTGAAAGATTGAATAATTTAAAAATTGTATTCCTGCTCTCTCATTCTATTATCTTGATACTATTGTCTTGCTTCTTTATTCTTATTTCTTTATTCTTATTTCTTTATCCTATTCTCTTTACTCTCCTTTTCTCTTTGTTCTATTTTCTTTATATTCGTTTCTACCTCTTTACTTGATTCTCTTCTTCCTATTTGTTTCATAATCTTCAAAAATCATTTCGCCCAAACCTTTCAATCCGGTATAAAATGCTTTTCCTTGATTAGCCTCCGTAAACTTGTTCACAAACTGTTGCAAATAAGGATCTTTGGCAATCATAAAAGTAGTTATTGGAATGTGCAATTTACGGGCTTGCTGCGCCTGACTGTAGCATTTATCTACAATATATTCGTCCAGACCGTTGCTGTTCATATAATAAGTACCATCTTTTTCACGAACACAACTGGGTTTCCCATCTGTAATCATGAAAATTTGTTTGTTGGTGTTGCGTTTTCGGCGAAGTAAATCCATAGCTAACTGCAAACCGGCAACCGTATTGGTATGAAAAGGTCCCACTTTTAGATAAGGCAAATCTTTGATTGCAATTGTCCAAGCATCATTTCCAAAAACTAAAATATCTAAAGTATCTTTTGGATAACGCGTTGTAATCAACTCTGCTAGAGCCATTGCTACTTTTTTGGCTGGAGTAATTCGATCTTCACCATACAAAATCATACTGTGGCTAATGTCAATCATCAAAACGGTACTCATCTGGGATTTAAATTGGGTTTCTTCGACAACCAAATCATTTTCGGTCAACATAAAACTGTCAACTCCATTGTTGATTTGGGCATTTCGCAAACTTTCAGTCAATGAAATTCGTTCTAGTCCATCTCCAAAATGAAATTCTCGAAATTCACCTGTATGTTCGTCGCCATTTCCAGCGTGTTTCGTCTTGTGATTCCCGCTTCCGCTGCGCTTTAAATTTCCAAAAACAGTATCTAATGCCTGCTGCCGAATGGCCCGCTCGGTTTTTGAAGTAATTCCAATTCCTGAACTTCCGTCTTCCTTAAGTTCATCACGAATGTATCCCTTTTTCTTTAAATCTTCGATAAAATCATCAATTGTATAATGTTCATCGGTCAATTTATATTCTTTGTCTAATTCCCGCAACCAATCGATTGCTTCATCAAAATCCCCCGAAGTATGTGTGATTAATTCCTTGAAAATTCCAAAGAGTTTTTCAAATGGAGACTGATCTGGCGCTGCATATTGCTTGAAATAAAAACCTTTTTTATTGTCATTTTTCATAGTTGTTAAAATTACATCATTTAAAAATGTACTTCAATCAAACATCTATTAATTTTTAGTTAAAACAGTAAACTCAGGATATATATTTTCAAAATAATTTGGGCGTGCCCCCACTTCCACTTGCGTTGCAGCGCGGTCGTGCTGTACGTTCTCAATCTTTTTTTGGCTGAAAAACGCCAAAAAAAAGGATTTCCACTGCCATCACTCACGCAAACAGCAAGTACCTAATTCATTTTCCATAATAAAATGGAAAAATCAAAAGAATTTCCCATCAACGTAAAACCAACTCCCATTTTCGAGTTTGAAAGTGGAAAGTTCGTGATGAATTTGGTTTTGTAGTTTGCTGTCCAAAAAGTATGCTTTGAACTCTACTGTATTTTCTGTGGCAGTAATAATTTCCAGTTTTTGCCATTTATTACTTGCGGCCCATTGAAGAATATCAGATTTGGAATAGTGTTTCCTTTCAGAAATATGGGTAGTTTCCATTAAATATGCCGCTTGAAGTGTGGCGTAAGCTGAGTAACGGGATTGCATTAAGGCTAAAACAGTTGGAACGTTATGAGTTCCGTAAATATACGGTTCACAACATTCTTTAAACGTATTTAAAGAAACACAAAAGCACCTTGTTAATGTCATTTTATATTCTACTATTTAGATTAAAGTTGTCCATCTAGTGCAACGATCCTTTTGTGCAATTTATTCAACAATACTTGATAATGACTGATTTCTTTAAGATCTTCATCATCGTCAGAAAAATCTAGTAATTCGTCTAATTCATCACTCACTTCAACTAATTTATTGTTAGCTTCTATTCGGTTTTTGTTAGCGATTAAATCAATGATTTCCTGAACGTTATTTTTAATTGCATCGAATTTATCTTTTTCCATATTTCAGTTATTTAACTATTGTCAGCAGAATTACTATCGTTGAATTTTTTTACTATGTGCTTTAATTTTTCTTTGCGATCTCTCTCAGCTTGCTTTGCTTTGTCTTGCGCTTTATGCAGTTTATCGTTGTGTTTCTTAATATTTCCTTCGTTATTTCTGCTCATATTCATTCTATTTTATTCTTATGAAATAATTAATTCATAAGATTCGTTCTTATTTTAATCGTATCGCCTTCTATTTTGAATCCAAACAGGATTGCAAAGTTCGGGTTTATTATTGAATTTCAGATTATTTTATTTTTCTATACTATTAGTTTGGTTATCGATATTGAATATTCCTTGTCTTTTATTTTAATAATTGTATCTGCGTTATTTATAATTTAAAAATAAATCAAATCGCTTCATTGAAAATTTAACTTTTAAATTTTATCTTAAAAAGTATTTATGTAACATCTTCACGTAAATAATATAGTTTCTCAACATTAATCTTTTGCTTTTTTAACTTTTATATATATATTTATAAGTTTTAAAGAAAACAGCTTCTAAGGGAGTTTCAAATTTTATAAATGAAGTCAGCAATTAAACGGTCAAAATTTATCACTTGGTTTTTAAATAAGCCCAAAACTACAGGTCTAATAATATTTATTTTTATGAGCTGTATTGTTGGTTATATCGTTTATCAACAATACCGAATTATAAAAGAAGATGAGCGTAGGGAGATGGATAACACCTTACAAATTGTTTATCAAAATATCGAACAATCCCTCAAAAACTGTTATACCACTACCTTGACTTTGGCGCTAACCATTAATAATAAGGGTATCCCTGAAAACTTTGACAACATTGGTAAAAAACTATTGGAATCAAACCATAGCATCAGCGCAGTTCAATTAGTTCCTAATGGAGTGATCAAGTACACCTATCCCAAAAAGGAAAATGAATCCGCATTAAATTTAAATATTTTAACTACACCTTATCTTAGGGACGAAGCTTTAAAATCAATTAAAACGCAAAAAATGTATTTTGCAGGCCCCCTAAAATTAAAACAAGGTGGGGTTGGAATTGTTGGTCGGTTTCCCGTATTTCAGAATAATAAATTTTGGGGATTTTCTGCCGTAATCATTAGATTTAATGACTTATTGAAATTTTCAGGCATTAATAATGTTAATAAATCAAAATATTATTTTCAATTATCAAAGAAAAATCCAGTTACCCAAAAAGAAATTTATTACTTACCAAATAAAAGCGATTTTTCTGAAAAATATAATATTTCCGTATTAATTCCGGATAGCAACTGGAAGTTATACTTGATTTCGCAACACCAAAATTATCTCTATTACCAAATTTTAATTCCAGCGGTTTTAGGTGTTATTTTTGCTGGACTTTTTGGACTACTTATATTTAAATTGTTGAAAATGCCAAAAGAATTACAACTTTTAGTAAATAATCAAGCTGCAAAACTTATTACTACAGAAATTAAATTTAAAACCATTTTTGATCAAGCGGCGATAGGAATAGCCTATATAGATTCTTATTCTGGTTATTTTCTCGAGGTTAACAAGCAAAACTGCAAATTCTTAGGATATTCTGCGCAGGAATTGAAAGAACGGAATTTTCAATCTGTAACCTATCATGAGGATCTTGAAGAAGATCTAGCAAATATGCAAAAGCTGCGTGAAGGAAAAATTAGAACGTTTTCGATGGAAAAAAGGTATGTTACTAAAAGCGGCAATATTCGTTGGGCAAATCTTACTGTTTCTCCGCTTTGGAACATCAATGAAAAACCCACAACTCATATTGCGATTATCGAGGATATTACATTAAAAAAAGAAACGGAAGCGGCTATAAATAAAAGTGAAAATCATTTTAAAAGTCTTTTTGAAGACTCCCATCTACCATTACGGGAAGAAGATTTCTCTAAGGTTAAATCTTACCTTATAGAACATGATTTAATGGATCAAAAAACGGAAAAGGTAGAAAATTACCTCTTAAGTAATCCAAAGTTTACGAATAAACTACATTCCTTAATCGAGGTGGTAAATGTAAATAGAGCTTGTTTAAAATTATATAAAGTAAACACGAAAGAAGAATTACTTATAGTCAAGTCTGAATTATTCAACCCCAGCTCATACAAAGATTTTACAAAACAAATTATAGCAATAACTCAAAACTATCAAGAACTAGTATTTGATACTGTCATTAAGAATTCAAAAGAAGAATTGCGCTTTATTAATTTAAGATGGAATGTCATTCGTGGCTATGAAAAAACATTAGGAAGAATAATTGTTTCTACTGAAGATATTACAGAACGAAAAACTTCAGAAAAAATTATTCTCGATTCACAACAAAGGACTGAATCGCTAATCAATACTATCGATGGGATTGTATGGGAATGCAAAATTGCAACCTTTTCATTTACATTCATCAGTAAAAAAGTAGAAGAAATATTGGGCTACACCTCCGAGGAATGGTTAGCGAGTAAAACTTTTTGGGCAGACCACATCCATCCGGAAGATAGAGAATGGACCATCAATTATTGCGTTTTAAAAACCAATGAAAATTTAAATCATGATTTTGAGTATCGAATGATTGCCAAAAACGGAGCAGTAGTGTGGCTGAGAGATATTGTAACAGTTGTTTTTGAAAATGGTACCGCCGTAGGTTTACGTGGTATTATGATTGACATCACTAAAACAAAAAAAGCAGAAGAAGATCTGAATAATTCCTTCAATATGGTCACGGAGCAAAATAAAAGACTGTTAAATTTCTCTTATATTGTGTCCCATAATCTACGATCGCATACCAGTAATATTTCGTCAATTATGGCATTAATCGAAATGTCAGAATCAGAAGAAGAAAGAAACGAGATGATCCAATTATTGAAATCTATTTCTAATTCATTGAATGAAACCATGCTTCATTTGAACGAAGTGATAAATATCAGGACAAATATAGGTTTAGTATCGGAATCTTTAAATCTAAACCAATATATTGATACAGCGCAAAATGTCCTTACCGAACAAATAACATTGAATGACGTTTCAATTACAACTGACATACCAAAAACGGTGATGGTAAATTATAATCCGGCTTATCTGGAAAGCATTCTTTATAATATAATTTCTAATTCCATTCGGTACAGACATCCGGAGCGCAAACCCGTTATTTTAATAAAATGGATTGCCGAGAATGAATTGAATGTACTTCAAATTTCAGATAATGGGGTTGGAATTGACCTTGTAAAGAATGCTGATAAAATTTTCGGGATGTATAAAACTTTTAGCAATAACGCAGATTCAAAAGGAATTGGGCTCTTTATTACCAAAAACCAAATTGACGCAATGGGAGGAAATATAACCGTAGAAAGTGAGCCAAATATCGGGACTACCTTCAAAATCTACATACAATGAGAAAAAAAACTATCTGGGTTATAGATGATGATGCTATTTACCAAATCATCGTCAATAAAATTATACAAAAATCTGAGATGTTCTCCGCTATTTCTTCTTTCAAAAATGGTAAAGAAGCAATAGATGTTGTAACAAATTCATTAAATAACTGTGAATCACTTCCTGATATAATATTGCTCGATATTAACATGCCTATAATGGATGGGTGGGAATTTATGGAAGAATTAGAGACTTTAAAATCATCAATTACTAAACAAATTACTGTTTATATTGTAAGCTCCTCAATTGCAATAGAAGATAAAAACAAATCAAAAACGTACCCCGATATATTGGGATATTTATCTAAACCTATAAACATGAATGATTTAGTATTAATTGCCTCAAATGATTAATTAGAGGAGTTAAACCATTTCTCTTTTTATTTCCTCCAAAGTTCTATTGGTAAAGATTAATTTGTCAATAATTTGTTTTCGTAAAACATCCAAATCATCGTATTCAAAATATTTAGCCCAAGAAGTCAAAGTAAAAAGATTCCTGATTTGTTTTATTTTTTTGGCCGTTTCAAAACTTGTTCTAAGAATGGCCTTCTTATCATAATTAGGATTGTTTTTATGTTGATAGTTGACCGTTTTTTTGATATAATTTGCTTCCAAATAATACAATTCATCCACGTCATTATCAGAATAGAAATTCGACCAAGATGCGAAACCCAATTTAATTTTTGATTCGGATTCCGGTTCTAAAGGTTCTAAACGCCATTTGCTATTGGCCAATCGACCCCAATGATTTGACAAACGATACATTCCTGATTTAGAATAATAGTAACTACTCCCCGATTTACTTTGGTATTGCACTATCAATCCTTTTAAACTGCTTGACGACACTTCATGGAACACACAAAAGGTGTTTTTAAATGAATTAGGATTGGGACGAAAAATTTTTTCCATAAAACAAAGGTAATCAGAAACTCCAAAATAGAGCAAGACAAAAAATATTTGATTAACTTTGCAAACTTGAATTTCAATAAAAAAATAGATTATGACCAAAGCTTCAGAAGAAAAAATGTTACAAAAAGGAATATATACCGGAATAATTGAAAAAGATGAAAACAACAATTTTTTTTGTGGTGAATATCTTTTAGATTACAAAATGGTTATGGCTAAACACGCTGTTGGCGATATGATTACAATCAAATCCATAATAGAGAATCCAAGTGATATTAGCTATAATAAATATCAGAAAAAGTCAAAAAACTTTGATAAAGCAAATAATAAACCACAACAATAAAAAGTTTGCAGCCCTTTTTTTTCTTTCAATAACCATAAATAATACCCACTTTTTTTTGAATATTTTTTCGTCATAAACTAAAAAGTTAAAAAAAAGTGTACCTTTGCAAAAAATTTGTCGATTTTGAAATCAAATTATATTGATTTTATATTAAAAGACAAGTAGTTACCATATTTATGAAAAAAATAGTTGAATACCGCAAACTGCTAAATGTAGACAAAACTGCAGAGCTTAAAGATTTGAAAACAATTTACCGTAACGCTATGAAAGAGGCGCATCCTGACAAATTTCAGGGCGACGAAGCTGGATTAAAAGCGGCGGAAGAAAATAGTAAAAAAATTATTGAAGCGTATCATTTCTTGGTAAGCATCAATCCAGAAACGCTAAAACAAAACTTACCAGAATATACAGAAACAATTGCTACCGCAACAATTTCAGATTATAAGTTTGTTGAAGGTAGATTAATTATCAACTTTTCTAACGGTAGTGTTTACGAATATATTAGTGTTCCAAAAGCAACTTATGTGAAAATGGTTAATGCAGATTCTCCTGGAAGATTTGCAAAAAGACATATTCTAAATTCTTTTACTTGGAGAAAAACAATTAACCAAGATTAATTTTTTTTAAGAAAAAATATTCTGAGCACCCTCCAAAAGGGTGCTTTTTTATTTCAAAACTGTTTTAAAAACTGTTCTTTAGAACTATTTAAAAAAAACAAACTTGCATAATACACTTATTTGTAATATTTTAGCTCCCCCAAATAATTATAAATCTACAAATAACAATTATGAATGACCCTTGCCAATTATTTAAATCCCAATATAAAAAAGCAAAAGAAATGCTGGATATTCTGCAAAAACAGAAATCTGAAATAGAATATAATCTTGAATCGAATCCTATATCTGCTGATTTAAACAAACAATTAAGGGAAATTAATTTAGACATTAAGATTACTGTAAATGAATTAGAACATGCTAATTACAGTATTGAAAAATGTGAAATTAATCAATCTAACTTGATATAAGAAGCCCAACAACGTTGGTTGTTTAAATTTTTAATTACTCTTTAATTTTAATTTCTCTAAAGGTTTTTATTATTTTAGGACATCTCGTGTAGCTATATTTTGCATAATCATAAGTAAAAAACACTTATGTTTCATTCTAAAATTTTAATAATCAATACGTTGCAAATCTGTAGTTTTTTTTAAAATCACTTCGTAATAAAAACTCAAATTATTCCTTTTTTATAGGTTTCAGATCCTTATTAAGAATAAAAAACTATAACAAAAATTTATGTACTAAAATTATTTATAATTTATTTTTTTAAATACTTTTGCTGACTTAACTTAATTAACTAATTAATAATGAAAAAAATAATTTTATTACTTTCGGCTACTGTTGTTTTAATTTCTTGTAGCAAAGTTGGCAAAGGTGAATACCTAATTTCAGGGACTGCAACAGGAATTGAAAATGGTAAAACTATCATTCTACAAACTCAAAATGAAAATGGTCAAGGAATGATTGCAAAAGATACTGTAAAAGTTGAAAATGGCAAATTTGAAATGAAAGGAAAAATTACAGAACCATCCTTTTATACTATTCAATTAGAAGGTGCACAAGCTCCATTGCCATTCATTTTAGAAAATGGAGAAGTTACTATCGCAATAAATAAGGATAGTGTCCAAAATTCTAAAGTTTCAGGAACATATAACAATGATGAATATGTGACTTTCAATAAGGACATTACTAAAGTTCAAAAGAAATTAGTGGATTTCCAAAGCAAAAACATGCAAGCAATGAACGCTGCTCAACAATCCAAAGATACTGTTGTAATCAATGGATTAATGAAAGAGTTTTCTAAGATTCAACTTGAAGTTGGAGAAGCTTCAAAAGCTAAATATGTAGCTTATGCTGAAACTCACCCAAAATCATTTATTTCTGCTTTAATCATCCAAGGAATGTTAAACGATCCTACTGCCGATGTTAAAAAATCAGAAAAAATATTCAATAGTTTAGATGAGTCTTTAAAAAGTACTAAACCAGGTAAAGCAATTAAAACAAGACTTGCTGAATTGAAATCTCCTGCAATGGGAGCGACTCCACCAATGGCGCCTGCTGCTCCTGCAGCTGAAGCTAAATGAAGAGCAGATTTTTCTGGACCAAATCCTGAAGGGAAAATAATTTCCTTGAAAGAATGTTTAGGAAAAGTTACCATTGTTGATTTTTGGGCATCTTGGTGTGGTCCTTGTCGTCAAGAAAACCCTAATGTTGTGGCAATCTATAAAGATTTGCATGCCAAAGGTCTGAATATTGTTGGTGTGTCATTAGATAAAGATGCTAAAGCTTGGAAAGAAGCTATTGCAAAAGATAAATTGACTTGGAATCATATTTCAAATTTAAAATTTTGGGATGAACCAATTGCAAAGCAATATAAAGTGGAATCAATTCCTGCCACTTTCATTCTTGATGCGTCAGGAAATGTGGTTGCAAAAGATTTAAGAGGCGATGAACTAAGAGCGAAAATCATGGAGCTTTTAGCTAAATAAGCTGAATTATTCGAATAAACTAAAAAATCTCCCTAGTGGAGATTTTTTTATTTTATTCACTACCAATGCTTTAAAAATAATACTAAAATTAAGTTTAAATTTAGTTTGGAAACTTCAAAACAGTTTTTATATTTGCACCCGGTTAGCACAATAAGCAATGCTTGTTGAGTCTTGGGGAGATACTCAAGCGGCCAACGAGGGCAGACTGTAAATCTGCTGTGTAAACTTCGCAGGTTCGAATCCTGCTCTCCCCACTAAAACGTTTCAAGAAATTGAAACGTTTTTTTTATATAAAAATAATCCGCAAAAATCGCAGGTTATCCCGAAGTATCGGGACTGCTCTCCCCACTAGAACGTTTCAAGAAATTGAAACGTTTTTTTTATATAAAAACAACTATTTTATTAAGCCAGTCTTCTGGTTTAATAAAAAAGAAAAAGTCCCTTCTCATTCTAAAAAATGAGACGGGACTTTTCTACTGATTTTTTTATTTTTCTATTCTAAAATAAAACTCACACTAACATTTGAAGTAATGTTGATTTCTCCTAGTGCAAGAGTTTCTCTTGGAGCTTTCATATCGCTCATTTCAGCTGATTTCATGGCCATATAAACAGGCTGTGGGTAATACGGTTGTGAATTATCCGATATAGTCATAGCACGACCTACTTTTTGTCCTAAAACAGAAACATAGTCCTCCGCTTTCATTTTGGCCTCTTTCATGGCTAACTTTCTGGCTTCTGATTGGTACTGCGCTAATTTTGAAGATTGAAAAGTCACATTGTCTATTCTGTTTATTCCTTGCTCTACTAAACCGTCCATCAACCCATCATATTTTGATAAATCTTTTAATAAAATTTCAACAGTTTGCGTTGCATTATAGCTGTGTTTCTTTTTTTCATAATCGTATTGCGGATTCAAAGACACGCGTTGGGTTCTATAATCAGCGGGATTTAAATTCATACTTTTTATAAACTTTAAAACCGCCTCCATTTTTTGGTCATTATCCCTTTTAACATCTTTGGCATTATTTCCCTTAGTTTCAATGGTAGCTAAAATCGTAGCCTGATCTGGCACTACTTTAACTTTTCCTTCTCCGTTTACAGTGATTTGTGGAATTTGTTTAATTTCTTGACCATAAGACATCGTCAGAAATAGAATCGATAGAATTAGTGCTGCTTTTTTCATCTAAATAATATTTGATTGTTTTGTTGTAATATTCTTTCAAAAGTTATGCCATTATAATTTTCCCATTTTTTCCATTACAAAAAGAATAACAATAGGAATAGCTAATAAAACTACCATTAAGGTATGATCTACGAATAATTGCGGTTCTTTTATCAGTGTGATCACATAACCTCCAATAGCACCTCCAAAATGGGCCGTGTGACCAATATTGTCATTCTTGGCCCTCATGCCGTAAATAGAATACAATAAATAAAGGATTCCAAAAAGATAAGCTGGAATAGGAATTACAAAAAACAAACCCAGCATCATATCCGGTTGCAATAAAATTGCCGAATATAAAACACCAGTAACCGCACCCGATGCTCCTACGGCTCTATAACTATAATCGTTTTTATGCAAAAGCATGGTTAACAGACTTCCGAAAACCAAACTTGCGGCATAGACCAAAACAAATGATAAACCACCTAAATATCCAATCACTACAGGAGCAAAAAAATAAAGAGTCATCATGTTAAAAATTAAATGGGTCATATCCACATGCAAAAAACCAGAGGAAACCATTCTAATTTGTTCGCCAGCACGAATGCTACCAACATGAAATTCATACTTTCTAAAAAAAGAAAGGTCATTAAAACCTTTGTAACTTATTAAAACATTGGCAACAATTATTCCTATTAAAATAACATCCATAAAGTCTATTTATTGTGAATTGTAAATGTAGTGATTCTCTTAGACCTCAGCAGTAAGTGTTCAAAATATAAATGGATATTCATTTTTGCGTTATATTTGCAAGAAAAAATTACTGAATGCAATTTCTTATATTTATAATAGCCTATCCGTTTCTTTGGATTATTTCAATTCTTCCTTTTCGCATTTTTTATTGGTTATCTGATGTGGTGTATTTTATCGTCTATTATATCATTGGTTACAGAAAAAAGGTGGTCAGAGAAAATTTAGCTTTGGCATTACCTTATCTAAGTGCTGCGGAACGACTTGTCATCGAGAAAAAGTCATACCACCATTTATGTGATATGTTTATGGAAATGTCAAAAACCATGACTATATCCTCTGAGGAAATGAACAAAAGATTCGTCATAACTAATCTGGAGGTTATGAAGGACTATGAAAAAAAAGGTAAGAGCATCATACTTTTGGCTTCCCACTATGCAAGTTGGGAGTGGATGATTACACTTAATCAAAAAATAACGTACAAAGGCGTAGGGGTTTATAAAAAAATAAGCAATAAATATTTCGATAAACTTATTAGAGATATTCGATCAAAATACAATACTGAATTAGTCGTTACAAACAAATCGATCCCGTTGATTGTCAATAATCAAAAACATGGAATCCTTTCTCTATATGCATTAATCAGTGATCAATCCCCAAAAGCCGACAGAATATTTCATTGGGATACCTTTATGGGAATCGAAGTTCCAGTGCATACGGGAGCTGAAATGTTAGCCAGAAAATACGATTTGAATGTCGTTTTTTTAAAAGTAAAAAAAGTAAAAAGGGGATATTATCAAGCGACATTAATTCCTATTACCGATAATCCTAAATCGGTTCCAGATTTTGGAATTACACATACTTTTATTCAAGAGGTGGAAAAACAAATAAATGAAGCTCCCGAATATTATTTTTGGACTCATAAAAGATGGAAACACCGTCGCTAAAAAATCGGAGATTAAATCTTGTCCGATTTAAGCACAATTTCTGTTATAATACTAACGTGAAATAAAAATTAGGTTCGTTCTTTTTACTAAAACCGCTTTTTTTATTAATTTAACTTAAGCTTTAGAAATAGTATGCTAATTTTGATAAATCTACTTAAAGAAAAATGAAATTAAAAATCAATAATAGGTTTAGTGCGGAATTGCCTGCTGATATTGACGAGACCAATGTTACGCGTCAGGTTCATAATTCTTGTTTCTCCTATGTAATGCCTAGAGTTCCTTCTAATCCTAAACTAATTCATTTTTCTGAAGAAGTTTCTGAAATGCTTGGAATCACAGAGAAAGATACACAATTACCTGAATTTACAGCTTTCTTTTCCGGAAAGGAAATCATACCAAATTCTCGTCCGTACGCAATGAGTTATGCGGGACATCAATTTGGAAATTGGGCCGGACAATTAGGTGACGGCAGAGCAATAATTCTAGCGGAAGTCGAACAAAATAAGCAAGTTTTTGCCTTGCAATTAAAAGGAGCCGGAATGACACCCTATTCCCGCAGAGCAGATGGTTTAGCCGTGTTGCGTTCTTCCATTCGAGAACATCTTTGCAGCGAAGCTATGTTTCACCTCGGAGTTCCCACGACCCGCTCTTTATCCTTAATACTAACTGGTGACCAAGTCTTGCGTGATGTGATGTACGACGGCCACCCCGATTATGAAAAAGGTGCAGTGGTTTGCAGAGTTGCGCCGTCTTTTATTCGTTTTGGAAATTTCGAACTTTTTTCTTCTCAAAATGACCTAAAAACATTAAAATTACTCACTGATTTTACCATAAAATATCATTTTCCTGAAATTAAAGGGGAAACTAAAGAAAGTTATATTCAGTTTTTCCAGGCGGTTGCCGATAAAACTCGTGAAATGATTGTGCAGTGGCAACGTGTTGGTTTTGTTCATGGCGTGATGAATACGGACAATATGTCTATTTTAGGACTTACCATAGATTACGGCCCCTATGGCTGGCTGGAAGACTATAATCCCAATTGGACCCCTAACACAACCGATCGCGAGAATCGAAGATATCGTTTTGGCAATCAACCGGAAATCGCACTTTGGAACTTGTATCAGTTGGCCAACGCGCTGTATCCTTTGATAGAAGAAACGGCACCTTTAGAATCTATATTAAATGATTTTCAAACTATTTATGAAGATGACTACCTTACTATGATGCTTTCTAAATTAGGTTTGGAAACCAAAAAAGAAAATGACAATCAACTGATTCATATCCTAACCGAAAATTTGCAGCTTACAGAAACAGATATGACTATTTTCTTTAGAAAATTAAGCCACATCAAGAAAGAAGAAGTCGTTGAGAATGCTTTTTTACATATTTACGAATCTTTCTACAAAACCGAAGCAGTTACCGAACAAATTAAAGATTCGTGGTTGTATTGGCTTACCCAATATTTGAATAGAATGCAGGAAGAATCCATTTCAGATGACGACCGAAAAGCCGCAATGAATCTGGTAAATCCAAAATATGTACTTCGAAATTACATGGCTCATTTAGCAATTGAAGCTGCTGAAAAAGAGGATTATTCGCTAATTGAAGAATTACATCAATTATTAAAAAATCCATATCAGGAACAAATTGAAGCGGAAAAATGGTTTGCAAAGAGACCCGATTGGGCCAGGGAAAAAATTGGAAGTTCTATGTTGTCTTGCAGTTCTTAAAAAACTAAAAGACAACATAAAAATTACTTTTGAAACTAAAATCTATTTATTATTTATAGCGAAAACCAGCTTTTTACCAATTCATCTTCTAATGATTTTGCCTGTTTATGAACAAACTCGTTGGTAACGGAATTATATTTATAATCCAAAGCCCAAGTTTTATGGTTTTCCGCAAGCGATTTTATGGCATTGCATACAAATTCAATTTCAGCATTTGTCGTTGTTGGATGAATAGACATTCTAATCCAACCCGGTTTTCTGATTAAATCTCCCAAAGTAATTTCGTCAATCAATTTATGGGAAGTTTCCTGATCCACATGCAACAGAAAATGCCCGTAAGTTCCAGCACAGCTACATCCGCCACGTGTTTGAATTCCGAATTTGTCATTTAGTAATTTCACGCCCAAATTGAAATGCAAGTCTTCTATAAAAAAAGAAATCACCCCTAACCTATCATGATGTTGGCCAGCAAGTATTTTTATGTTTGGGATATTTCCCAATGATTCAAAAATAGAATCAACAATTTCATGTTCTCGTTTAAGAATATTATCAATACCCATTTTCTCTTTCAACTGAATAGCCAAAGCCGTTTTTATCACTTGAAGAAAACCGGGAGTTCCACCATCTTCCCTATCTTCGATATTATCAATGTACTTGTGTTCACCCCAAGGATTTGTCCAGCTTACCGTACCGCCTCCAGGACAATCAGGAACCAAATTTTGATATAATTTTTTATTAAAAACCAAAACACCGCAGGTACCAGGACCACCAAGAAATTTATGCGGGGAAAAGAAAATCGCGTCCAGATAACTTTCCGGATCTTCGGGATGCATATCTATTTGTACATAAGGTCCTGAACAAGCAAAATCGACAAAACAAAGTCCGTTATGTTGATGCATTAATTTTGCTGCTTCGTGATAAGGCGTTCTAATCCCGGTAACGTTAGAGCAGGAAGTAATAGAAGCAATTTTGAAACTTCTATCTTTATATTTGTCAAGCAGTATTTCTAAATTTTCAACACTGAACAAACCATCTTCAGTAGATGGAATTACCTCAACATCAGCAATAGTTTCCAACCAGGAAGTTTGATTAGAATGATGTTCCATATGCGAAATAAAAACAACTGGTTTCTTTTCGGCGGGAATAGTGATGAAGTCTTTTAGATTTTCTGGTACTTTCAAACCAAGAATACGTTGGAATTTATTAACTACTCCTGTCATTCCTGTTCCATCAGTAATTAAAATATCATCAGAATTAGCATTGACATGATGCTTGATGATATGACGCGCCTGATGGTATGCCTTAGTCATTGCTGTTCCCGAAACTGTAGTCTCCGTATGCGTATTGGCCACAAAAGGACCAAATTCATTCATCAGTTTTTCCTCAATAGGGCGATATAAACGACCACTGGCGGTCCAATCCGTATAGATAATTTGTTGTTGTCCGTATGGAGTTTCAAATGTTTGATCTATTCCAATAATATTCTTACGAAACTGTTGGAAATAGAGTTCTAATTGCGTTGGAGTTTCTGTGGAAGTCATTGTAATATAAATTTGAGTTCAAAGATATAGGTTTTCTTGGGATTTCTGAAATAAGAAATTTAATTGGATGCTTGCTTTTAAAACCTAAAAGTGTGAATTTCTAACGCGCGACTAAAAAAACACCATTCTTTCCAAATTTAGCCCCGGTTGCAGTGAAAATCCTTTTCCTTTTTCCTTTAAAAAGGAAAAGATTGTAACGTAAAACGGGAACAATACCTCTGAAAAAGCCCCAATCATTCGCTCCAAAAATAGAAAAGAATTTGGCTTAAAAAAGAAAACCCTTTCAAAGCTCGACTCTGAAAGGGTATTGGTACATAAAAAATAACGTCCTAAAGGAACCGTTATCAGATTTCTTATATCAATTTATTTATTTCCCGCCATTTGCTTGAAGATCCGCAATACATTGCGCATCCAGTTTTGGAGCTGTACCTCCTGATACCATATTAGATATTCCGCCTCCCGTTTCTGAAGACCAATACATTAAGCAACTTTCCACATTGCAATGTTTTGCATGCGCTGCATCTTCATGATTACTTTGTAAAGTAGTTCCAAGATTAGTAAGTCCTAAAATATGACCAAACTCATGCGTTACAACAGTAGTTTCTAATAAAGTTCTGTTAGGTTTAAATGGGCTATCACTTAATCCTTGCACCGTTTTTTCAAATATAACAAAGGAAGTGTTCCAGTAGGCAGTTCCTAAAATCACACTTGTGCTTGTATCACTGGTTGATTGTCCATCAGCGAAAAATGCCCAAATAGCAATTTGATTTGCTGTATTATATTTGGTTCTGTTTGCATTTTCAATGTCTGCTATTTCTTGAATGGTATAAGGTGCAGTTCCCGGTGATGCAATAGATCTTTTAATTACGCTAATTCCCCCAGGTTTATACATTCTAGCTTTTAGAAAAGCTACTAAGTTGTTAATTGTAGTAGATGTTGGTTCAAAACCCACTACATAAACTACTTCAACAATTGCACTATTAAATTTTTTATCGGACAACAAATCATTGGATGAACTCCCAGTCGTTTGTTTGTTATTATTTACGTTGAATGTTGCTGAAGTACTGGTTGTACTATCCTCTTTTGAGCATGAAAGTAGCAAGACAAAGCTTAGTACCAGTATTAGAATTCTTTTTTTCATTATTCTTTTTGAATTATTTTTTTAATGTTTTAAAACTTACAATTATTACTACGCTATCTATATAACTTTAACTATCGGCTAAAGAAATGGCCTCACCATCTTTATTTACGATAATTGCTAATTATTAGATTCACAAAAATAGTATTTACATAATAAATCTAACTACTGTAAAACTCTCTTTTATAATGATTAGTAAATTCTTATCGTTTTATTTAAATAAGTAACTCCAACTTGAGACGCAAAAGAACCGAAACCCGTTATTTTATCGTTGCATTATGAGTATATAGGAAGTTATAAACCTGTAATGTAGTTTACATTACAATTAGTAGAAGTCAACAAATTATACTAAATATTCCAGAATATTGCCCAGTATTAAAGACAAACCCTTTCAAAATTAAGATTGAAAGGGGTTTTTATATTTTAAAAATTGCAGTTTTAGATTCCCGCGACCGCTTTTATTTCTTCAATGATTTGCACAATAAAAACATTAACTTCAGTTGCAAAAAGACTTTGGTGTGAAATTATCGTTTTAGAGAGAAATGAGACCTAAATGTTTTTGATTCTAAATTACCTATTTGATCCTCTTCTTTATAATTCAAAGTAAACCAATAATCTGCTGCTGGCATCAAATTACCGAGATGAGTTCCATCCCAGCCCAGTCCCGAAGGAGCTATTTCTTTTATGAATTTACCATATCGGTCAAAAATATAAATCTGCGCTTGGAATAATTTTTTGTAATTTGGAATATTCCAATAATCATTAAAACCATCATTATTTGGGGTGAAAAATTTTGGAAATCCAAAAATGGTAAATTGTTTAGATATTAATGTACAATTGACACTGTCCTTTACCGTGATAAAATGATCTCCAATCGACAACCCACTATAAAAATTAGATTGTTGAAATCCATAATCATCTAATTTAAAAAGAAATGGTCCTGATCCGCCAACAACATCCACGTTTAAAAAATTAGTGTCTGCAAAATATTTACTTAAGTTTACAATAACATCACTCGCCATTTGCGATGATACTACCGTTGCAAAAGCCTGACTGGAGCAACTCGTTTGCATATCCGTAATCAACACAGAATAATTTCCCTTCTCAACTGCCGTGTAGGTGCTTTTAGTAGCATCATTAATTAATTCACTATTCAGAAACCATTTATATTCATTATCTCCAGATGATAATCCACTATTCAAAGTAAAACCTTTCGCCAAATTACCTAAAGAATCAAAACAAATAACCCCGTCTGTCAAAGTAGGTTCTGGTGCTAGATTTATTGTTACATTTTGCGTTTTACTAAATTTGCAACCTAAAATATTTACAAATTCAAATGTGACATTGTAATTTCCTGGAGCAGGAAAAATATGGGTAGGATTTTCAACCTTGGAAGTTGTACCATCTCCAAAATCCCACTTATATGTATTTAATGTAGAAGCTGAATTTAATGAAGTGTTTTTAAAAATCACCTCTTTTTTATCGCAAACATTATAGACTTCAAAATTAACGATAGGATCTTGAAGATTTACAACTGTTGAAATAGCTACTTTACATCCTGTCGCAGAGGTCAATTCACAACCGTATTTTTTTCCGTCAATAGGGTTATTTATTTTTATATTTTGGGTGGTTTGACCCGTTTCCCACAAGTATGAAAAACCGATGGGAGCTGAAAGAGTAACAGCATTCGCATCAGTACAATAGGAAGAACCTATTGTAAGTGATGAATAAAAAGCGTCAATATATGCATAGCCAAAATGTCCTCCTATTGAGCAATCACTGGTCTCGAATTCTACGGTAATCTTCTGGCCTATATAAGGGCTTAAATCCAACCCAACTGTCGTCCAATCTTTGTACACAACATTAAATTCTTCGCAAGTTTGAAATCCGGGAAGGTCAATTGTTGCAACAACATTATAAGCACCGCAAGTGGGATCTATGAGCTCTCTATTTTCATTATAAACATTTACACGAAAATAGGGTTGTTCTGCGGGTTCATGACCTGGATCTTGCAACACCACAGCATATTTATAAATAAACAAAGAATTTTCTGGCGTAATGGTTAAAGTATATGAGAGTGTTTCGGCTTCACCGCCTGAGCTGTCATTGCCTAATCGTGCAGAATACGAACCTCCAGGAGCAACAACAGATAATTTCTTGCAGGTTTTTAGATCCACGCCGTTTCCTGACATAATGGTATGCCTACCTTTAACAATTCCTGAATTTTTGATTACTACTGGACAACATCTTCCTTTTCCTGCTTGCCAACCAATAAAAGTTCCTGTTTCAAAATCTAGATTGTAACCTGTATTTTGTGAAGAAACAACATTTGAAATTAGAAAAATTATTAATAAAAGAATCGTTTTTTTTTCCATAACAGTTTCAAATAAGGTGAAAAAATTGTTAATAGTTTTTTTATAGACTTTTTTTACTAATTACAAACATTTGAGATTACAATAATACTCCAAATTTTTATTTAAAAACTCATTTTCAGGTTCTTACACAAAAAAATTATCAGAAAATACATAATTAAAATCAATACCAAATAAAAAGTCGTTTTAGATTTTATTCTAAAACGGCTTTTTAGATTTATAAAAGTTAAATACCTGCAATCATCTTAATTTCATCAATAATTCTTAAAGCCAATTTATCCGCCTGCGCTTGTGAAGCGGCTTCGGTATAAATACGGATAATTGGTTCGGTATTTGATTTTCTTAGATGTACCCAATTTTCAGCAAAGTCGATTTTTACCCCGTCAATGGTGGTAATATCTTCGTTTTTGTATTTCTCTGTCATGGCAACAAGAATCGCATCGACATCGATTTGTGGTGTCAATTCTATTTTGTTTTTGCTCATGTAATACTCAGGATACGAAGCACGTAATGCAGAAACTGTCATTTTTTTGTTTGCCAAATGCGTCAAGAATAGCGCCACTCCCACTAAACTATCACGACCATAATGCGACTCTGGATAAATGATTCCGCCATTTCCTTCTCCACCTATAACTGCATTATTTTTTTTCATTAAATCCACCACATTCACCTCGCCCACGGCACTGGCTTCGTAGCTTCCGTTATGTTTGTTAGTTACATCTCGCAACGCACGAGAGGAAGACATATTAGAAACCGTATTTCCAGGGGTTTTACTCAACACATAGTCGGCGCAGGCCACTAAAGTATATTCTTCTCCAAACATTTCTCCGTCTTCACAAATGAAAGCCAAACGATCTACATCAGGATCAACTACAACTCCTAAATCCGCTTTTTCCTTAACTACCAATTCAGAAATATCAGTCAAGTGTTCTTTTAATGGTTCCGGATTATGAGGAAAATGACCGTTTGGTTCACAGTATAATTTTACTACTTCAACTCCCATTAACTCCAATAATTTTGGAATAATAATTCCTCCAGAAGAATTTACTCCATCAACAACCACTTTAAACTTAGCCGCTTTTACAGCTTCAACATCAACTAGTGGCAAATTCAATACTTCATCAATATGAATGTCCATATAAGCGTCATTCTCAATAATTTCACCTAAACTGTCCACATCCGAGAAATGAAATGCTTCGGCTTCAGCGATAGCAAGGATTTTTTCTCCTTCGGCACCATTTAGAAACTCGCCTTTTTCATTTAATAACTTTAAAGCATTCCATTGCTTTGGATTATGAGATGCGGTAAGGATAATTCCTCCATCTGCTTTCTCCAATGGAACGGCAACTTCAACCGTTGGTGTCGTTGACAATCCTAAATCAATTACATCAATGCCTAAACCAATCAATGTGTTTATCACCAAATTATGAATCATCGGTCCTGAAATACGAGCATCACGACCCACTACTACCTTTAACTTGTCATCCCGAAGAATTGAGGAATCTTGATAGTTTTTTAACCATGTCCCATAAGCTGAGGCAAATTTTACTGCATCAACCGGCGTAAGGTTATCTCCTACTTTCCCTCCTATTGTTCCACGTATTCCTGATATCGATTTTATTAAAGTCATTCTTATATTTTTAAATTTTGAGTAATTTATTTTAAATTTCCCACAAATATAATAATTGACAGTTTAAAAAAGTCATTTAGAATTCATAATTTAGGCGAATGAACTTCTTAGCACACATCTATCTCTCGGGCGACAATGATTTAATCAAAATAGGCAATTTTATGGCCGATGGGATTCGGGGGAAACATTTTGAAAGTTTTCCATTGGATGTCCAAAAAGGAATTGTGCTTCATCGTTCCATAGACACTTTTACAGATGCCCATCCTATTTTTAGAAAAAGTACCAAACGATTACACGAAAACTATCATCATTATGCCGGTGTGATTGTAGATGTTTTTTATGACCATTTTTTGGCAAAAAATTGGGTTAATTATTCGGATGAAAATCTGGACACATATGTCGCTAATTTCTATCAGTCTTTACTGGATAATACAGCCATTTTAACCGAACGAACCCTTGGAATGATGCCTTATATGATTAAATACAATTGGCTCGAAAGTTATCAAACCATCGACGGAATTGACAAAATATTGACCCAAATGGATAGCCGAACCAAAAATGAATCAAAAATGCGCTTTGCATCAGCTGAGCTAAAAGAGTATTATGCAGATTTTGAAAAAGAGTTTACTGAATTCTTTAAAGAATTAATACTATTTTCGAATGATAAAATAATGACTTTATGAAAAAAATAATCTTTCTGCTTGCCTTTGCTGTTTTAAGTTGCAAATCGAATGAAAAAATGGTTGTGCCCACTGGTTTAGTGACCTCAAAAGCTATGGTGGTTTCGGCACGGGAAGAAGCTTCACAAATTGGAGTTGAAATCATGAAAAAAGGCGGGAACGCTTTTGATGCTATGGTTGCAACAGAACTGGCTTTGGCAGTTTCCCATCCTCAGGCAGGAAATATTGGCGGTGGTGGTTTTATGGTTTTTAGAAAAGAAAATGGAGAAACTGGAGCATTAGATTACAGAGAAAAAGCGCCATTAGCAGCCAGTAAAGATATGTTTCTGGACAAAAATGGAAATGTAATTGAAGGGAAAAGTACAGAAACAGCACTGGCTTCAGGAATTCCTGGTACGATAGCCGGAATATTTGAAGTACACAGAAAATATGGTTCTTTACCTATTAGCGAAATTTTAAAACCGGTAATCGAATTAGCAGAAAAAGGGGTTATTGTGACCGAATATCAAGCACAAAGTTTGGCCGACTATAAAGCTTCTTTTATCAAAGCTAATGGCCGTAATAGTTTATTTTCGAAAGGATATAAAGTTGGCGATACCATAAAATACACTGCATTGGCAGAAACATTAAAAAGAATCGCTAAAAACGGTCGGGACGAATTTTATAATGGAGAAACTGCTCAAAAATTAGTTGCTTTCCTTAACAAAAAAGGCGGAAATGTAACATTGGAAGATTTAAAAAAATACCAAGCAAAATGGAGAGCTCCAATTACCTTTCAATATAAAGGTTTAAAAATCACTTCGATGTCTCCTCCAAGTAGTGGTGGCATTTGCTTGAATCAAATCATGAAAATGATTGAGCCTTATAATCTTGCTCAAATGGGTCATAACAGCCAAAAAACAATTCAGGTAATTACAGAAGCGGAACGCAGAGCCTATGCCGATAGAAATTATTTCTTGGGAGATCCCGATTTTGTAAAACTTCCAATGAATGAATTAGTAGATCCATCCTATTTAGAAAAGAGAATGAAGGATTTTTCATTTGACAAAGCATCAAAATCTTCTGATATTGCCAATGGAGAAATCAAAGGATATGAGAGCAAACAAACTACTCACTATTCGATTGTGGACGCTAAAGGAAATGCCGTTTCTGTGACAACAACCTTAAACGATAATTATGGTTCCAAAATATACTGTGATGAACTGGGTTTCTTCTTAAACAATCAAATGGATGATTTTAGCGCTAAGCCGGGAGTTCCAAATTTATATGGACTTACGGGAACTGAAGCCAACAGCATCGCTCCCCAAAAAAGAATGTTGAGCTCTATGTCACCAACAATTGTGGAGAAAGAAGGAAAACTATTTATGGTAGTAGGAACTCCAGGAGGTTCAACCATTATTACCTCAGTTTTACAAACCATATTGAATGTTTACGAATTTAGCATGAGTATGCAGGAAGCGGTAAATGCTCCTCGTTTTCATCACCAGTGGTTACCCGATGACATTACATTTGAACCCAATTCTTTCGATAAGGAATTATTGAACAATTTGAAGAAAAAAGGGTACCTTATCAATGAAAAAAATAAAGAAATAATTGGAGAAGTCGATGCAGTTTTGGTTTTACCAAATGGAAAACTTGAAGGCGGAGCAGATAAAAGAGGGGATAACAAAGCAGTTGGGTTTTAAAAAAACATATTTTATACTATCAGAATGAAAAAAATTATAATTGCATTGAGCATTTTTTGTATCAGTTGTAAAACTCAAAATGTAATGGTAAAACCCACTGGATTAGTCGCTAATAAAGCAATGGTTGTTTCAGCGCGAGAAGAAGCTTCAAAAATTGGTGTAGAAATCATGAAAAAAGGAGGAAACGCTTTTGATGCCATGGTTGCGACTGAATTAGCTCTGGCAGTTGCTTATCCTTTTGCAGGAAATCTTGGAGGTGGTGGTTTTATGGTGTATCGAAAAGCAAATGGCGAATTAGGTTCTTTAGATTACCGTGAAAAGGCACCGTTAGCTGCTACGAAAGATATGTTTTTGGATGAAAAAGGAAATATCATTCCTGGTAAAAGTACAAAATCTCCATTGGCAATTGGGATACCGGGAACCATAGCAGGTATTTTTGCAGTACATAAAAAATTAGGTTCTTTACCTATCGATGAAATACTAAAACCGGTTATTGAATTAGCAGAAAATGGCGTTGTGGTTACCCATAAACAAGAGCAGAGACTTAATGAATATCGACAGGAATTGAGTAACATTAATGGTCCCAATTCAGTACTTTCAAAAGTCTATAAAGAAAATGATACTATAAAATATCCGGCATTAGCAGCCACCTTAAGACGAATTTCAAAAAATGGTAGAGATGAGTTTTACAAAGGTGAAACAGCCAAAACTTTAGTGCATTATCTGCAGGAAAAAGGAGCCATAATTACCATGGAAGATTTGGCTCAATATGAAGCTAAATGGAGAACACCACTTACTTTTAAATATAAAGATTTAAATATCATTTCGATGCCTCCGCCCAGCAGTGGCGGAATATGTCTTGCCCAAATATTTAATATGATTGAACCTTACGATTTATCAAAAATGGGACATAACTCAACTCAGGCAATCCAAGTTATTGTGGAAGCGGAACGAAGAGCCTACGCCGATAGAAGTTACTTTTTAGGAGATCCTGATTTTGTAAAAATCCCCTTAAAAGCATTAATGGATGAAACATATTTGAAGCAAAGAATGTCAAATTTTAGTTTTGATAAAGCAACGCTCTCTTCTGATATAAAAGAAGGTAAGGTAAATTATAATGAAAGTTTAGAAACCACACATTATTCGATAATTGACCAATTTGGTAATGCAATTGCAGCAACAACAACGCTTAATGCCGGCTATGGTTCGAAATATTATTGTGATGAATTGGGATTTTTATTAAACAATGAAATGGATGATTTTAGTGCTAAACCGGGGGAACCTAATATGTTTGGGTTAGTAGGAAATGAAGCCAATAGCATCGCTCCACAAAAAAGAATGTTGAGTTCTATGACCCCAACCATTGTAGAAAAAAATGGAAAATTATTTATGACCGTGGGCTCGCCAGGTGGATCTACCATTATCACATCGGTATTACAAACGATATTAAATGTTAACGAATATAGTTTGAGTATGCAGGAAGCAGTAAATGCCCCAAGATTTCACCATCAATGGTTGCCGGATTTAATCACATTTGAACCCAATACTTTTGACACTAAAACCTTTGAAACCTTAAAATCAAAAGGGTATTTAATCAATGAAAAGACAACGCCAGTTATTGGTAAAGTTGATGCTATTTTAGTCCTGCCAAATAAAACTTTAGAAGGAGGAGCCGATTTTAGAGGGGATGACAAAGCCATTGGATTTTAGAATTATGAATTTTATAAAAACATTAGAATCAGCTTTTCATGAAAATAGCAATCCCGAAAATGCTTTTGCAATGGCGAAATACATGAAAAATAACTTTCCCTTTTTTGGAATAAAAACTGAGGAACGAAGACGTATTTTAAAGGAAATTTGGAAAGAAAACAAAGCTGAAGTTACTAAAAATGCAAGAGCAACTGCTTTAGAAATGTATTTGAAACAACAACGAGAATTTCATTATTGCGCAATTGAAATTTTGATAAAAGAGCTTAAAGGAAATTACAAGATAGAAGATATTCAACTCATTGAAAAATTAATTTCTTCAAATTCTTGGTGGGACAGTGTTGATACTACTTCAAAATACATTTTAGGAGAATATTTACTCGAATTCCCATTGGAAACCGAAAATGTATTACAACGCTTTTCCAGTTCTGACAATATGTGGTTCAATAGAAGTGCCATTTTATTTCAATTGAATTATAAGGAAAAAACTAATTTTGAATTACTGAAAAGGGAAGCAGAGAGACATAAAACTTCAAAAGAATTTTTTATTCAAAAGGCAATTGGATGGGCTTTGCGAGAATATGCAAAAACAAACCCTGAAGCAGTAAAAAAATTTGTGATCAATAATAATTTAATGCCGTTGAGTACAAAAGAAGCTTTAAAAAATATTAATTGAGTTCAAAATAATTGTAATTTAGCGCTCTTCTAAAAAATCATAATGTTCAAAAAATATCTTTTCAAGTTAGAAAACATAATTGCATGGTCGCAATCGATATTAACAGAAAAACAATTCATTTTCTTATCCAGTATATTAGTTGGAATCACTTCGGCATTTGCTGTAATTGTTTTAAAAACCTTTGCACACTGGGTTTTTTCATTTGCCACATATATAAATGGTACTCTAAAATTAAGCTTTATTAACAGTGTTCTACCAATAGTAGGGATTTTGCTTACGGTATTTGTAATCAATAGAGTTCTGGGTGGTACAATTGAAAAAGGAACTTCACAGATTTTATATGCTGTAGCGAAAAAAGCAAGTATTATTCCAACAAAGCAAATGTATGCCCAAATCATTACTAGTTCCCTTACCGTTGGTTTAGGTGGATCTGCTGGTTTAGAAAGCCCCATTGTAATTACAGGAGCAGCTTTTGGTTCAAATTATGCTCAACGATATAAATTAAGTTATAAGGATAGGACTTTATTAATAGGCTGTGGAGTCGCAGCTGGAATAGCTGCTGCTTTTAATGCCCCCATTGCAGGAGTATTATTTGCCGTTGAAGTTTTATTGGTTGATGTGAGTATTTCTGCATTTACTCCCATTATGATTGCCGCAGCCACAGGTGCATTAGTATCGGTAATTGTGTTAGATGAGAATATCTTGTTATCCTTCAAACAGCAACAAACTTTTGATTATCACAATATAATTTATTACATCCTTTTGGGATTATTTACCGGATTCATTTCTATTTATTATTCAAGAAATTTTAATAAAACCGAACATTATTTTGCTACACTAAAACTCAACCCATATAAGAAAGCACTTTTCGGCGCTTCTATTTTAGCAATTATTATTTTTATCTTTCCTTCACTTTTTGGTGAAGGATATGAAAGTATTAAAACATTATCTGAAAATGACCCAGGACAATTAATGCAAAACACTCTTTTTAGTAGTTTTAGAAATAACAGTTGGGCTCTTTTAGCATTTGTTGGTTTGACGATGATGATGAAAGTTTTTGCTACAGGGATTACTTTAGGTTCAGGAGGAAATGGAGGTAACTTCGCTCCTTCCCTATTTTTGGGCTCGTATGTGGGTTTTTTCTTTTCTAAATTTCTAAATTTAACAGGACTCACTAATCTGCCCATTAGCAATTTTACGATGGTTGGAATGGCTGGAATTTTAAGTGGATTATTTCATGCCCCATTAACCGCAATTTTCTTAATCGCAGAAATCACGGGAGGTTACAACTTAATGATTCCGCTTATGATTGTCGCTTCTATCAGTTTTGCCATTTCAAAACGTTTTGAAAAACATTCGATGGATGCAAAAAGTTTAGTACAAAAAGGGCATGCTTTTACGAGCAACAAAGACACAAATATACTTGCTACATTAGACACTAATTCAATAATTCAAACAGACTATTTAACCGTTTCCACTGATGAAAATTTAGAACGATTAGTCGATTTAATTTCACACTCGAATCAAGTAATTTTTGCTGTAGTCGATAAAGAAAAGAAAATGGTTGGTATTGTCCATTTTAATACCATCCGAGAAATTATCTTTAATCAGTATCGCGTAAAATATACTTTGGTAAAAGAAATCATGACCGAACCTATTGAAATCATTTATCCAAATGACAGTATGGAAATAGTAATGAATAAATTTGAAAGTTCTAAAGTCGCTTTTCTTCCCGTAATAAAAGACGGAAAATATTTTGGATTTATATCCAAATCATTTGCGTTGGAAGCCTATAGAACCAAACTAAAATCGATGACAATAGAATAAATTTAATATCGGATAGATTTTAATTCTTGGATATCCGATATTAAGAAGTATATTTGTTGTTAATATGTGGAATATTGACTTAACATATCGACCAGAATTTCAATCAACCTTTGACAGATTGTATGAAAAAAAGCAAATTTTGCAATCCAGCAGACCTTTGCCAAACATCGCTTTGCATAAAATTAAAGAAAGTTTATCCATCGAGTGGACCTACAATTCTAATAGTATTGAAGGAAATACCATGAGTTTACGAGAAACACAGATGGTCATTCAAGAGGGTATTACCATAAAAGGAAAGTCACTTCGGGAGCATTTTGAAACTCACAATCATGATAAAGCCATTGACTATTTATATTCCATAGTAAATGATAATTATAATTTGCGAAGCATAGACATTTTATCATTACACGGATTAGTTTTACGCTCTATCGAAGATGATTTTGTAGGACGAATCCGCAACGGAGGAGTTCGCATTACAGGTGCTAATTTTATGCCACCAAATGCTAATAGAGTTTCGGATTTACTTGATGAGTTGATTGATTTTATAAATACAAATCCATTGCAACTTAATGATATAGAATTAGCAACTGTATTTCATCATAAATTAGTTTGGATACATCCTTTTTTTGATGGAAATGGGTGCACAGTTCGTCTGGCAATGAATCTATTATTGATGCGAAGTGGCTTTCCGCCTGCAATCATCTTAAAAAATGATAGAAAGAAATACTATGAAGCGCTCAATCAAGCGAATGGCGGTAATTATCAAAAATTGACCCTATTAATGTGTCAATCATTGGAACGTACTTTAAATATTTACATCAATGCTTTACCAGGTAATGAAAAAGAATATGTTGAAATTTCAAATCTGGTGCAAGAACCTAATATGCCTTATGGTCAAGAATATATTAGTTTACTAGCTAGAACAGGAAAAATTGATGCCTATAAAGAAGGTCGTAATTGGCTTACCACTAGAGAAGCCATTGAGGAATATATGGCAACAAGAAAGAGAAAACGCTAGCTTATGTTAGCGTTTTTTTATATTCTAATTTAACATAAACTTCTATACTGTTCTATCGAAAGAATAAATCAAAATGGTAACTTTGCTTTTTTGCAAAAATTATGCTAGACAAAGACAATACCATTGAAGTTCAAGGCGCTCGTGTTCACAATCTTAAAAATATAGATGTTTCCATTCCTCGAGAAAAACTAGTCGTAATTACTGGGCTTTCGGGATCAGGAAAATCATCATTAGCCTTCGATACCATTTATGCCGAAGGGCAACGTCGATACGTAGAAACATTTTCGGCTTATGCAAGACAGTTTCTAGGAGGTTTAGAACGTCCCGATGTGGATAAAATTGATGGACTTTCTCCCGTGATTGCCATCGAACAAAAAACGACTAGTAAAAGCCCCCGATCGACTGTAGGAACCATAACTGAAATTTACGATTTTCTGCGCTTGCTTTATGCTCGAGGTGCCGATGCGTATAGCTATAATACGGGCGAAAAGATGGTTAGTTATAATGATGAACAAATCAAAGATTTGATTATTAATGATTTTACCGGAAAACGTATCAATATATTAGCTCCAATTATTCGCGCTAGAAAAGGACATTATGCCGAGCTTTTTCAGCAAATTGCGAAGCAAGGTTTTCTTAAAGTTCGAGTGAATGGTGATATACTGGATATTACATTAGGAATGAAATTAGACCGTTATAAAACGCACGATATAGAAATTGTGGTAGACAGAATGGTGATTGATGATACTCCCGAAAATGAAAAACGGTTAAGCGATAGCATCAATACAGCGATGCATCATGGTGAAAACGTTTTGATGGTTTTAGACCAAGATTCTAATGAAGTACGGTTTTTCAGCAGGAATTTGATGTGTCCATCAACTGGAATCTCCTATCAAAATCCAGAACCAAATTTATTTTCTTTCAATTCCCCAAAAGGCGCTTGCGATCATTGCAACGGCTTAGGAACAGTAAATGAAATAAATCCAAAGAAGATTATTCCAAATCCAAAATTATCCATAAAAGCGGGCGGTTTTGCTCCTTTGGGCGAATACAAATCGTCTTGGATTTTCACGCAATTGGAAATTATAGGAGAAAAATACGGTTTCAAATTGACAGATGCTGTATCAACTATTCCAGAGGAAGCCATGGAAATGATTTTGAATGGCGGAAAAGAAAAATTTACAATCAATTCCAAAGATTTGGGAGTTGCCCGTGAATATAAAATTGATTTTGAAGGGATTTCTCATTTTATCAAAAACCAACATGACGAAAGCGGTTCAACAAGCATAAAACGTTGGGCTAAGGAATTCATGGACGAAATAAAATGTCCGGTTTGCGAAGGTTCCCGTTTGAAAAAAGAAGCACTATTCTTTAAAATAAACGAAAAAAATATTGCGGAATTGTGTGATATGGATATTTCGGATTTGACGTTGTGGTTTTACGATTTAGACAACCATTTGTCCGATAAACAAAAACGTATCGCTACTGAAGTTATAAAAGAAATTAAGGATAGACTGAATTTCTTGATGAATGTTGGTTTGGATTATTTGGCTTTAAGCCGAAGTTCTAAATCGCTATCTGGTGGTGAAGCACAACGCATCCGCTTGGCCACTCAAATCGGGTCGCAGTTGGTTGGTGTTTTGTATATTTTGGATGAACCAAGTATTGGTTTACACCAAAGAGACAATGATAAACTTATTCATTCTTTGGAGCAATTACGAGATATTGGGAACTCCGTTATTGTGGTGGAACACGATAAAGACATGATTGAACGTGCGGATTATGTGATTGATATTGGACCAAAAGCTGGGAAATATGGCGGCGAAATCATCAGTAAAGGAACACCTGCCGAAATCTTGAAACACCATACCATCACAGCAATGTACATGAACGGCGAGATGAAAATCGAAGTTCCAGCAAAACGCCGTGAGGGAAATGGAAAATTCTTAAAATTAACTGGAGCAACTGGAAATAACCTGAAAAACGTTTCGATAGAATTGCCTTTGGGCAAAATGATTTGCGTGACCGGAGTTTCGGGAAGCGGAAAATCTACCTTGATTAATGAGACGCTCTACCCTATTTTGAATGCGTATTATTTTAATGGTGTCAAAAAACCACAACCTTATAAAAAAATTGAAGGTCTAGAACATATTGACAAAGTAATTGATATTGACCAAAGTCCAATTGGGAGAACGCCACGCTCGAATCCTGCAACATATACAGAAGTGTTTACCGAAATAAGAAATCTGTTTACGATGACTTCCGAAAGTATGATTCGGGGATATAAAGCAGGTCGTTTTAGTTTCAATGTGAAAGGCGGACGTTGTGAAACCTGCGAAGGTTCAGGAGTACGAACGATTGAAATGAACTTTTTGCCTGATGTCTATGTGGAATGTGAAACCTGTCAAGGAAAACGTTTTAACAGAGAAACTTTGGAAATTCGATTCAAAGGAAAATCCATTTCGGATGTGCTGAATATGACCGTAGATGAAGCGGTTCCGTTCTTTGAAATGATTCCTAAGATTTATAGAAAAGTAAAAACAATTCAGGATGTTGGTTTGGGATATATCACTCTTGGACAACAAAGCACGACACTTTCTGGTGGAGAAGCACAACGCATCAAATTGGCAGGTGAATTGTCTAAAAAAGATACTGGAAACACTTTTTACATTCTCGACGAACCCACAACTGGCTTGCATTTTGAAGATATCAGAGTGTTGATGGAAGTAATCAATAAACTGGTTAATAAAGGAAATACGATCTTGATTATCGAACATAATATGGACGTAATCAAACTGGCAGATTACATTATAGATATTGGTCCTGAAGGCGGAAAAGGCGGCGGACAACTTATTGCGAAAGGAACTCCTGAGGAAATTATAAAAAATAAAAAAAGCTATACGGCGCAGTTCTTGAAAAAAGAATTACTTTAGTCGATTGGAGTCCTAGCCCAGATAGAAGCGATATCCTTTTTATTTTTTTTCTTTAAAAAGTAAAAAGATACAAGCGAATAGCTGGAAATAGCTCCAAAAAATTGATATTAAATTATATTTTAGAAGATGAGATTAGAAGATTTTGACAATGACGAGGATAAAGTAATCCAAGACCGGATGAAAAGAAAGACTTGGAATGAGATTAGAACCAATGATAGTTGGGCAATTTTTAAAATCATGGCCGAGTTTGTCAACGGTTATGAAAGCATGGGGCGCATAGGTCCGTGTGTGACTATTTTTGGATCTGCCAGAACAAAACCAGAGGATAAATATTATTTACTGGCTGAGAAAATTGCCTATAAAATAAGTAAAGCCGGCTATGGCGTCATCACTGGCGGAGGACCTGGAATTATGGAAGCGGGTAATAAAGGTGCACATTTAGGTGGCGGAACCTCTGTGGGGCTTAATATTGAATTGCCATTTGAACAACATTACAACCCTTATATTGACAGCGACAAAAATTTGAATTTTGATTATTTCTTTGTTCGAAAGGTAATGTTTGTTAAATATTCGCAAGGATTTGTTGTGATGCCGGGAGGTTTTGGAACTATGGACGAATTGTTTGAAGCGATGACTTTAATTCAGACAAAAAAAATCGCCAGATTCCCGATAATATTAGTTGGTACCAGCTTTTGGGCAGGATTAATTGATTGGATCAAAACAGTTTTGGTAGAAAAAGAGCACACTGTCCATGCGGAGGATTTGAATTTGTTTAAAATTGTTGATACCGAAGATGAAGTGGTTGAAGTTTTAGATAAGTTTTATAAAAAATACGATTTAACTCCCAATTTTTAAGAAAAAGCTGCTTTTATGCAGCTTTTTTTATTTTATTTTGAATCGACATTTTTTCATTTTGTGTCTAATAATAAGTACTTTTATTTTTTTAAAATTTTAAAACGGCTACTTGAAATTATTTTATAAAATCATCTTTTTTAATCTTGTTTTATTGAGTTCGATAAAACAATATGGACAACATCATTCTAAGATGATTATCGAGTTGAATTCAGAGGATAAAGCGCTGAACATACAACAAGAAATCTCTTTTTTTAACCAATCGAGTGACACTTTGACGTCGATTGTTTTGAATGATTGGAACAATGGGTATTCTAATAAAAATACACCATTAGCTAAACGTTTTTCTGATGAATTTTACCGAGGTTTTCATCTGGCGAAAGAAGAAGAACGAGGGAGTACAAAAAATTTAACCGTATCAGATTCAAATCTGTCGATAATTTCTTGGGAACGAACAGAGAAGAATCCGGATTTAATTGTAGTCAAATTAAAAGAAAAATTACTTCCCAATCAGAAAGTAATTTTACAACTTACTTATATTACTAAAATTCCCAGTGATAAATTTACAAAATATGGCTACGGTAAAGACGGGGAAATGAACCTAAAAAACTGGTTCCTTACTCCTGCCCGCTATGAAAACCATGATTTTATTCGGAACAACAATAACAATTTAGATGATATTGCCAATGCCGTTTCAGATTTTGACATTGACTTGAAAATTCCAAAAAACTTAGAAATCACTTCTGATTTAAATAATAGTTTAACCCCTAAAAATGAGGTCTTTTCTAACTATAAACTATCTGGAAATAACAGAACAGATTTTAGTCTTTTTATAGAACCAAAATCTACTTTCATCATTTATAAAAACAGTGCAACTGAAGTCCTGACCAATCTTAAAGAAAATAAAGTAAGTGCCGTTCAAAAAGCAATTATTGTGGATCGTGTAATGAATTATGCCAATAACCTGATTGGAAAATATCCACATGAAAAAATAATTGTTTCCCAAACAGATTATGAAAGAAATCCTTTCTACGGTTTGAATCAGTTGCCGTCTTTTTTAAGTCCATTTTCGGATGAATTTATTTTTGAAATCAAATTTTTAAAAACCTACCTGAATTCCTATTTAAAAAACAGTTTGCGTTTAGATCCAAGAAAAGACAACTGGATTTATGATGGAATTCAAGTCTATGCAATGATGAAATACATTGATGAAAATTATCCAAATACCAAGATGTTTGGCAGTGTTTCTAAATTTAGATTATTGAAAAGTTATAATTTGACTAATTTAGATTTTAACGAGCAATACAGCTATTTTTACATGCTAATGGCTCGAAAAAATTTAGATCAGCCACTAGGAAATCCAAAAAACAGCTTGATAAAATTCAACGAACAGATTGCCAGTAAATACCGGGCCGGACTTAGTCTTATCTATTTAGACGATTATCTTGACCACAATATTGTAAACAGTAGTATTCGTCAGTTTTATACTCAAAATAAGGAAAAACAAACTTCAAGAGATGATTTTGAAACAATATTAAAATCCAATTCAAATAAAGATATCAACTGGTTTTTTAAAACGATTATTAACTCTCGTGATATTATTGATTACAAATTTTCTACTGTTTCAAGAACTCAAGACAGTATAACCTTTTCTGTAAAAAGTAAAACAGGTGTTTTAGTTCCAGTTCCTGTTTACGGTATCAAAAAAGGGGAAATTATTTTTAAGAAATGGCTTGATATTCCCGAAATAGACAGCAGTTTTACAATTGAAAGAAAAAGTGTCGATAAAATCGTTTTAAACTATAAAAATGAAGTTCCAGAGTACAATTTGAGAAACAACTGGAAATCATTAAAAAGCTTTTACCCAAACAATCGTCCTATTAAATTTAATTTTATGAAGGATTTAGAAGATCCTTATTACAATCAAATTTTGTATGTCCCTTCCTTATCTTATAATTTATATGATGGTTTGTCTCCCGGTTTGCGATTACACAATAAAACGATACTGGATAAACCTTTTACTTTTGACATTAATCCGTCTTATTCAACGAAAACTAATAATTTTTCAGGATCGGGTTCATTAGCAATCAATCAAAATTATAGAAATAGCAGACTTTATAACGTGAGATATTCTCTGTCAAGCTCCTATTTTCATTACGCTCCTGATGCATCTTACCTAAGGATAAATCCTATGGTTCTACTGAGAATCAGAGAAGAAAATTTTAGAGACAACAGAAAACAAGCAATATTGTTACGACAAGTACTCGTAAATAAAGAAAAGAGTTCCATTTTGCTTACTAATTCAAAAGAAAATTATTCCGTATTTGATGCAAAATATTTTAATTCAAAAACGGAAGTTACTAATCATTTTGGTTTCACCTCTGATTTACAAATCTCAAGTGAATTTGGGAAAATTTCAGGCGAATTGGAATATAGAAAGCTTTTTGAAAACAATCTTCAGATTAATTTGAGAATGTACGCCGGTAGTTTTTTGTATAATAAAACGGATTCTGATTTTTATAGTTTTGCACTTGACAGACCCACGGATTATCTATTTGATTACAATTATTACGGCCGATCTGAAAAGGCAGGTCTTTTTAGTCAACAATTCATATTAGCCGAAGGAGGATTCAAATCCAAACTAGCTGCTCCATATGCCAATCAATGGATTACAACGGTAAACGGAAGTTTTAATATCTGGAATTGGATTGAAATTTATGGTGATGTAGGTGTAGTTAAAAATAAGTTTCAGAACGGCAAATTTGTTTATGATTCTGGTATTCGTCTCAACTTGGTCACCGATTATTTTGAATTGTTTTTTCCTGTATATTCTAATAATGGATGGGAAATAGGACAAAATAATTATAATGAAAAAATAAGATTTTTAGTTACTTTATCACCAAAAACATTAATCAATATTTTTAATCGAAAATGGTTTTAATTCATTACAAATACCATTTATATTTACATTATTACTAAAAAAATAGTTATTTAAGTACTTATAATTAAAAAAGAGCCCCTTTTTTATCCAAATATATTGCAATAATTTAATTATATTTTTTTCAATGAATTATGAAAATAGCTAGTTTTTAATTAAATTTGCCTCACAAAGTTATACTTTTCAATTATGATAAAAGAAAAAATCAATTCTACATTGACATTTGAAGATTTCAAAACCGAAGTATTAAATGACTATCGAATAGCCACAATAAGCAGGGAATGTAGTCTATTAGGACGTAAGGAAGTATTAACTGGAAAAGCAAAATTCGGAATCTTTGGAGACGGAAAAGAAGTTCCACAATTGGCAATGGCCAAAGCTTTCAAAGACGGTGATTTTCGCTCTGGATATTATCGCGACCAAACTTTTATGATGGCCATTGGTGAATTAACCGTGCAACAATTTTTTGCCGGATTGTATGGTCACACTGATATTGAACAAGAACCGATGTCAGCAGGAAGACAAATGGGTGGTCACTTTGCCACTCACAGTTTAAATGAAGACGGATCTTGGAAAGATTTAACGAAACAAAAAAATTCAAGCGCTGATATATCTCCTACTGCCGGGCAAATGCCTCGATTATTGGGACTTGCACAAGCTTCAAAGATATACAGACAGGTTTCAGGAATACCCAATGCAACTAATTTCTCTAATGGAGGTAATGAAATTGCCTGGGGAACTATTGGAAATGCAAGTACATCTGAAGGTTTATTTTTTGAGACCATAAATGCTGCGGGTGTTTTACAAGTGCCTATGGTTATGAGTGTTTGGGATGATGAATACGGTATTTCGGTACATGCAAAACATCAAACTACTAAAGAAAACATTTCTGAAATTTTAAAAGGATACCAAAAAGAAGGAGATACAAACGGGTTTGAAATACTGCGAGTAAAAGGTTGGGACTATGTTGATCTAGTAGCTACTTATGAAAAAGCAGCTCTCATATCAAGAGAAAATCACGTTCCAGTTTTAATTCATGTAAATGAACTCACTCAACCACAAGGACATTCTAGTTCTGGTTCTCATGAAAGATATAAAGACGCAGCCCGATTAGCGTGGGAAAGAGATTTTGATTGTCTTCGCCAAATGAAACTATGGATGATTGCTATTAATATTGCCTCTCCAGAAGAAATTGAAGCTATTGACCAAGAAGCCAAAAAACAAGTAATGGAAGGTAAAAAGGCGGCCTGGAGCGCCTTTTTGAATCCTATTATTGAAGAACAAAAAGAACTGATTTCTTTGCTACAAAAAATAGCGGAAACTAGCAAAAATAAAGAAACAATCTTAAATTTCATTTCTGAATTAAGCAGCAATAAATCTCCTTTGAAAAAAGAGATTCTTGTTGCAGCCAGAAAAACATTACGATTAGTAATGAATGAAAACGGAAAAGAGGAATTGTCTCAATGGATAACGGCGTATACTAAAAAAACACAGAAAAATTTTAGTAGCAACTTATTTTCTGAAACTGATTTGAATGTGTTTTCAGTTGAAAAAGTTTTACCCCAATATTCCGAAAATGCCACAGAAGACACTGATGGACGAATGATATTGCGTGATAATTTTGATGCTATTTTTACAAAATATCCTGAGACTTTGATTTTTGGAGAAGATGCAGGAAATATTGGTGATGTAAACCAAGGTTTAGAAGGAATGCAAGAGAAATACGGAGAACTTCGTGTAGCCGATGTAGGAATTCGTGAAGCAACCATTATTGGTCAAGGTATTGGAATGGCATTGCGTGGCTTACGCCCAATTGCTGAAATTCAATATTTAGATTATTTATTGTATGCCATCCAAATCATGAGTGATGATTTAGCCACCTTAAGATATCGTACGGTAGGAAAACAAAAAGCTCCACTAATTATACGCACACGTGGCCATCGTTTAGAAGGAATCTGGCATTCTGGATCTCCTATGGGAATGATCATAAACGCCATCAGAGGAATACATGTGTTAGTACCTAGAAACATGACGCAAGCAGCAGGTTTTTATAATTCTTTATTGGAATGTGACGAACCAGCTTTAGTGATCGAATGTTTGAATGGCTACCGATTAAAAGAAAAAATGCCTTTGAACTATGGTGAATTTAAAACCCCAATTGGCGTTGTTGAAACGTTGAAAGAAGGAACAGATATAACCTTGGTTTCGTATGGTTCCACTTTGAGATTGGTACAACAAGCGGCCAAAGAATTGCTTGAAGTAGGTATTGATTGTGAGATTATAGATTTACAGTCTTTATTACCATTTGATATTAATAAAGATTTAGTGAAAAGTATCATCAAAACGAATCGTCTCTTAGTAATTGACGAGGATGTTCCAGGCGGAGCTTCAGCTTATATCTTGCAACAAATTATCGAGCAACAGGATGGTTATAATTATTTAGACAGTAAACCGCAAACTTTAACTTCAAAAGCACACAGACCTGCTTATGGAACAGATGGTGATTATTTCTCTAAACCTTCAACTGAGGACATTTTCGAAAAAGTCTATGCTATGATGAACGAGGTAAATCCGACTAAATATCCGAATTTATATTAAAGAAAATAAAATTTTTCTAAATCCCAACTTTTATAAAGTTGGGATTTTTTTTATCTATCAATCTACTATTTTTCCAAGTTACATAGCTACAAGCATCAACCTAAAATAACCACCAACAGTCTAGATTTCAAATCAGTAAATAGATTTTTTTACTGTTATAAAAAGATAGAAACTACAAATAATTCTAATAAAATGATTAAAGTTTTTATTGAATATATAGAACCGGTATAAAGTCCTCATGGCTATATATATATATATATATATATAAAGGAAAATGATTGTTTTGATATTCTTCTTACTCATGGTAATAGTTAAAGAGGAAAAATGTTGATAATTTTAGTACCGTTGTTACAATTAAAAAACACTAGTATTTTTTAATGAAGTAATCTAAAAAGCCAATCTAAAGTGAATTTATTGGCTATTTTAATTCCAACTAAGGAATAGCATTAAAAGAAAATAATACGAACTATGTTAAGAGCTTACGAAAAAGTAATAGTGTTTTCATTTTTATTTTAAAGTCCATATAAATAATAGAAAAATAACGTTTTATCATGTATTTCTTATAACGATTTACAAAAGTTACCGGCCTCAAAACTCCATACCGCAACCTTTCGTTTTAACGTTTTAATGCAAACCTTAAAATTGCTAATTAACTGAAAACCAATCTTGTAATTACATAGACGTTTTCGAGATTTAATAATAAATAATTACTCGTTAAAATTTGCGAATTAATTAATATTGCTGCTTTTTTCTTTTAACATTTAATTACGAAAAAAGGAAAGGACTTAGTGCTAATTTTATGGAACTCAATTTAATCCGTAAAAAAGCTGATTAAAAACTTCGGAATAGATACTGTATTTCTAATTATTACAAATCACAGTATCTGTTTCTACTTATTATATCTCAGTAAAAGGACGATTAAATCTTTTTTAACAAATTAAAAATAAATTTATGTCTATTCAAACAACAAATCCTGCAACAAACAAAGTTGTAAAATCATTCAACGAAATGACTGATGAGCAAATTGAAGCTGCACTTCAAAAGTCAAATAACACTTTTCAAGAATGGAAAAAAACTTCTTACGGAGATCGAGCTAAACTATTACGTAAAGTAGCCTCGCTAATGCGGAAACGAAAAAGCGACTTAGCCAAGTTAATTACTCTTGAAATGGGGAAAATTATTTCACAAGCGGAATGGGAAATTGATTTAAGCGCAGATATATTGGACTATTATGCAGATAATGGTGCTGAATTTCTTGCCGATAAAAAATTAAACCCTGAATCAGGCGAAGCGTTTATTCGCAGTAGCGCGATAGGTGTTTTATTTGGAGTGATGCCTTGGAACTTTCCATTTTATCAGGTAGTACGATTTGCCGCTCCAAATATAATGGTAGGAAATACAATTTTATTAAAACATGCATCTATAGTGCCTCAATGTGCTATTGCAATTGAAGATTTATTTACAGAAGCTAAAGCTCCAGAAGGACTTTACATAAATTTATTGATTTCAGGAAAGCGAAGTACAGCATTAGTAAGTGATCAAAGAATCAAGGGAGTTTCATTAACTGGAAGCGAAGGTGCCGGTTCAAGTATTGCTGAAGCTGCAGGAAAACATTTAAAAAACTCAGTTCTTGAATTAGGTGGTAGCGATGCCTTTATTGTACTGGAAGACGCTGACATCGATACCGCTGTAGAAATGGCTATTGCAGGAAGAATGAACAATAATGGTCAAAGCTGTATAGCTTCAAAAAGATTTATTGCAGTAGCATCCATAGCCGATGAGTTTTTAGAAAAATTTACTAAAAAAGTCGCTGCCCTTAAAGTTGGAGACCCAATGGATCCAAATACACAAGTAGGACCCCTTAGCAGCGAAGAAGCTTTAGTAAATATATTGGAACAGGTTAAAAGATTTGAGAAAGCAGGTGCGAAAATTTTAGTGGGTGGTAAAAGGGCTTCTGATGCTGGTGCCTTTATGCAACCTACAATTTTAACTAATTTAAAACGGGGAGTGCCTACTTTTCAAGAAGAATTGTTTGGCCCCGTAGCCTCATTCTATAAAGTCGAAAATGAAGAAGAAGCAATAGACCTTGCAAATGATTCGCCTTTTGGCTTAGGAGGATCTATTTATACAAAAGATATAAAACGAGCCGTAAAAATAGCCGATAAGATTGATAGCGGTATGATTTTCATCAATCACCCTACTTCAACACAACCGGATTTACCTTTTGGAGGAACTAAAGGATCAGGGTACGGACGTGAATTATCTGAGCTAGGAATTAGTGAGTTTGTAAATAAAAAACTTATTAGAGTAATCTAATAGGATTGCTCTATTTAAAATATGTTTTATAACTTTTAAATAGAGCGATATTTTTTCTGTTTATATTAAATGCGTGTTTCATCTATACAATATTTTAAATTACAAAAATATGACAACAAGGCAAATTATTATGGAAGCAAGACCTAACGGAACAGTCTTAATTAAGAATTTTAAAATTGAAAATACCACCTTAAATAAAAAAGATGCTGGGGAAGTATTATTAAAAGGAAAATGTTAATTAGTAGATCCTTATATGCGTGGTCGAATGAATAATGCCAAATAATATGTTGAACCTTTTAAAATAATTGAACATCTGGAAGGTCGTGCAGTTGCAATTGTGATAGAGAGCAAATGAGATAAATTTAAAATAGGTGATACAGTGGTAGGGAGATTTCAATGGAAGGAAACTTTTATGTCAAAAGATGATATGATACAAAAGGTCGATAAAAATGTTCCTGAGTTGAGTTACTACTTAAGTATATTAGGCATGACCGATTTAATTGCTTATTTTGGTTTGATGGATTTCCTGAAGGGATGAAGCAGTTATCCACATGGGTCAAAGAAGGAAAACTAAAATTTACGCGAACAATTGTGAATGGATTTGACCAATTACCCACCGCATTTCTAGGTTTAATTGTAGGTAATAACAACAGTATAATGATTGTCAAAGCTTAATTTTGAAAGTAAAAATAAAAGAAAGAAGTCGTTAGCTTCATTATATTGCAACTTCTAGACGCTTTTTTTTAATTTATTTTCACCTATCTAAAATAGAATCCAATCGCTTTAACTTAAGGAAAATTCTTCCAATAAAGACAATGAAAAAATTAGGCCATCTAAAGTCTATAAAAATTATAAAACAATTTTCGGTAAAGGCGAAAAAATTTGCAAAATAAGTTATTTCACAAATGGCTATTATAAGAAAAGTATTAAATTATATAGTGTCGTTAATTATAATATATCTAGACGTTTAAGAACTCTAAAAAAAGTAGAATTAATCAAATTTATACAATACAAAATTATCATCTTGAGCTTAAAAAAATAGTTATAAACTTTTCCTAACCGTTACTTAAAAACTTGCTATTACTTTAAACTGGACAATATGCAATTTTTAAGCCTTTTACAAATAATGAAAAGACCTTGTTCAAAGTCAAGCAAATTTTGATTTTAATGAATTGTTATTTTTTTATAATTCTTAAAACAATACTTTATCAATAAAATATTAATTTAATCAAAAATAGAAATTATGGAAAAATATGCATTATTAGCACGATTAGAAGCTAAACCTGGAAAAGAAAATGAAGTTGCTGCATTTTTAAAAAGTGCATTACCATTGGTTTTAGACGAACCAGACACTGTAAACTGGTATGGCTGGCAAATAGGAACTTCCACATTTGGAATTTTTGATACATTTGAAACTGAAGCTGGCAGAAAAGCGCATCTAGCAGGTAAAATTGCAGAAGCTTTAATGGCAAATGCGGGTACCTTACTATCCAAAGATCCTGTTATTGAATTTTTAGAATTATTGGCCGTAAAATAATCGAAAAGCTATTTATTTTTTTCTAAAAAATTACAAAGTACTCTTTTGCGAATAGCACCTTTTTACTTTGAATTCAAAATTAAAAGTTACATTGCCAACGTAAAATTTTTATGTTGGCATTTTTTATTTTAAATTTAGACCTTATTAGAATATTAAATTACAAAAATGCTTGAAACTATCTTAGAAAACATTCAAAATGTAAAAGTTATTGATGAAACTATTGACTATGACAAATACATTCCGTTAGATTTATCAGTTTCGAATGCTATTTTTTCACAACAAGAAATTGACAATTCAAATGATTTTGAAGAATATATTGAAAAATATTTATCAGAAAAACATGCGAAAGTAGCTTTTGGTGGTTATAATGAAGTACGGAATTTATATAAAAGAAGTACTGTTTTTAATGTTCAAAACACTGATGAACGCAATGTTCATATTGGCCTAGATTTATGGATAAAAGCAGGAACGTCAGTATTAGCCGCGCTAGATGGTGTAGTTCATAGCTTCAAATATAATATCGGTTTAGGTGATTATGGACCTACTATTATTTTAGAACACAAAATTGAAAATCATGTTTTTTACACCTTATATGGGCATCTTTCCTTAGACAGTATTTCCAAGATTCAAAAAGGAGATATTTATAAGAAAGGTCAACAAATAGCCACTTTGGGAACGGCATTGGTAAATGGAGATTACTCGCCTCATCTACATTTTCAAATTATAAAAAACTTATCCAATAATTTTGGCGATTATCCAGGAGTTTGCAGTAAAAATGACCTCCCTTATTATTTAGAAAACTGTCCAGATCCAAATATCTTATTAAAAATTAAATAAATTATGAAAAAATTAATTCTTGTTTTGTCCATCCTTTTGCTTGTTGGTTGTAAATCGAAAAAAGTTACAAATACTCCAGAACCTGTAGAAGTTAAAATCGTTAAACTTTCCCTTTCGGCAATAGATGAAAATCAAAAATCTAAAGCATATGAATTAGGTAAAAGAGTTTTAATGACGTGCAACACCTCCAAGTTTAAACCTTTTAACGAAAGTGAAGCAACACAATCCGTAATTAAAAACACAACGGAAGAAAAATTGACAAAAACATGTACCAAATTCCGTCAATATTATGGAACTTTTAAAGACCTTCAATTAGTGGAGGCTTATAAAAATATTTATGAAAAAACAACCGTTTTTCGTTATAAAGCTTTATACACAAAAAAGGTTGCAAATAAAGAACTAAGGGTATCCATGAATGATGAAAACAAAGTTTCCTCGATTAAATCCCTTGATTGGGTGGACACTTTTCAAAACAAATAACTTTAAATAAAATTCCTTAGTATAAGCACCGTAATTTAAGTAGCCATAATATTGATTTCTCAGTGAATAGTATGTAAAAAACCAATAGCGTCCTAAACGATTAAAAAAGAATGGCTAGTTTTTAACTCAAAGTTTACCTTTGAGGTGACCAAAAAACAAAAGCCATTCTCGATGACA
>NZ_JADOVD010000013.1:0-107948 GCF_015752245.1 Flavobacterium sp. CG_9.10 | reverse complement strand
CAAGGGGTTCTATTCTAAAAAACTATTGTTTTTCAGTCTCAAGCCAATGAAATTGCAAATTTTATTATACTTGAAATTTATTTAGGACAGTATTGGTAAAAAACCTTTAATCTGGTTTTTTTCTAACACTCAAAAAGTTACAGTGGATCAATTTAAAATATGCTTAATATCGATTATAAATTATGGTTAAAGAACGAAGCGGGCATTAACAATCCGTGAATTATGTAATTTTTTTTAAAAATTGTATAAAACAACTCAAAAATAATAAACTGATTTTTACACCAACTCTATAAAAAAATTAATTTGAAACTATATATCAAATACATGGTTAGTAATCGCTGCAAAATGGTAGTGAAAGAAGAGTTGAAAAAACTCAAACTACACTTTATTGTTGTTGATTTAGGCGAAGTTGAAATCATGGAAAATATTACTATGAGTCAACGCGAACAATTGAAAATCGGACTTGTAAATTCAGGTCTAGAATTAATGGACGACAAAAAATCCATGCTTATCGAAAAGATAAAAAATGTGATTATTGAGATGGTTCACCATTCAACTGAAACAATCAAAATTAACTTTTCGGACTATTTAAGTCAAAAATTGAATCATGATTATACGTACTTGTCTAATTTATTTTCAGAAGTACAAGGAACTACAATTGAACAATTTATTATTTCCCATAAAACAGAAAGAATTAAAGAATTGATTATTTACGGTGAATTAAATATAACCGAAATTGCTTGGAAAATGAACTACAGTAGTGTCGCGCATTTATCAAGTCAATTTAAAAAAGTTACCGGTCTTTCCCCTTCCCATTTTAAACAATTGAAAGATAAAAGAAGGAATCCGATTGAAGAAGTTGGTATTAAAAATGAGGAAAAAGAATTGACATAATTCATATAAAAGTTTTTAAATAAAAATAGAAATCATACAAACTCAAGAATTGCAATACGCTAGAAGTCTTATTGAAGCCAGTTTAGATCCCTTAATTATTATTAACATTGAAGGGAGAATTACGGATATGAATGAAGCTTTGGCAAACATTACTGGGTTGTCTTCTGAAGAACTGAAAGGAACAGATTTCTTTAATTATTTTACTGCACCTCAAAAAGCACTAGAAGCTTGTCAGCAAATATTTAAAAATGGAGCAGTTTCTAATTATTCGCTTACCATTCAACATAAAGAAGGTAAACTAACGGATGTATTTTTCAATGGTGCCGTTTATAAAAATGATAAAGGAATTGTACTAGGTGCTGTAATTTTTGCCAGAGATATCGCAGAGCAAAAATGGGCTGAAAAATTACGAATTGCCAATAATGAATTGGCCTTCCAAAACGATGAAATGGAAAAGCGTGCTGAAGAGTCCGTGATTGCCAACAAAGAATTAGCCTATCAGAACGATGAAAAAGAAAAACGTGCGGAAGAGTTAGTTATTGCCAATATAGAATTGGCCTATCAAAATAATGAAAAGGAAAAACGTGCTGAGGAACTGTCTATTGCCAACAAAGAATTAGCCTATCAAAACGATGAAAAAGGAAAACGCGCGGACGAATTAGTCATTGCCAATAAAGAATTGGCATATCAAAATGATGAAAAAGGAAAACGCGCGGACGAATTAGTCATTGCCAATAAAGAATTGGCGTATCAAAATGATGAAAAAGGAAAACGTGCAGATGAATTAGTTATTGCCAACAAAGAATTAGCTTATCAAAATGATGAAAAAGGAAAACGTGCAGACGAATTAGTTATTGCCAACAAAGAATTAGCATACCAAAACGATGAAAAGGGAAAACGTGCAGATGAATTAGTAATTGCCAATAAAGAACTTGCTTATCAAAATGATGAAAAAGGGAAACGTGCAGATGAGTTAGTTATAGCGAATAAAGAACTTCGGTTTCAAAACAATGAAAAAGAAAAACGTGCGGCAGAGTTACTAATTGCCAATAAAGAACTTATTTTTCAAAATAATGAAAAAGAAAAACAGAAAATTGTAAACAAAGAACTGGAAGTATTAAGCAATTCTTTGAAATTAGCGTCTCAATATTCTTTAAGCTTAATTGAGGCAAGTCGTGATCCTTTATTTACAATTAACCCAAAAGGAAAAATAACAGATACTAATGAAGCATCTGTTAATGTAACTGGTGTTTCCCGTAAAAAATTAATTGGTTCTGATTTCATTAATTATTTCACTGATTCAGAAGAAGCCCGCAAAGGATACCTAGAAGTTTTTAACAAAGGGTTTATCGCTGATTATCCCCTAACTATCAAAGATCATCAATTAACCGATGTTTTATTGAATGGTTCGGTATATAAAAATGAACAAGGCAAAGTACTTGGTGTTGTGGTGGTGGCCAGAGATATTACAGAACAGAAAAGAATTGAAAAAGAATCAATAGAAGCACGACTTTTTGCAGAACTAGCTACTGAAATTGCCGAAGAGGCAAAAATAAACGCTGAATTTGCGACCGTAATTGCCGAAAATGCAGTGAAGGCGAAACAACAGTTTCTGTCGAATATGAGTCACGAAATTCGTACACCGATGAATGCAATTATTGGGTTTACGAAAGTGGTCTTAAAAACAGAATTGACTGTTAAACAGAAAGAATATTTAAATGCAATCAAAATGAGTGGCGATGCATTGATTGTACTTATAAATGACATATTAGATTTAGCTAAAGTAGATGCAGGCAAAATGGTATTTGAAAAAACACCTTTTAAAATGAATTCGTCCATTACCGCCATGCTCCATTTATTTGAAACAAAGATCCTAGAAAAAAATTTAAGACTAATTATGGATTACGACAGTAAAATCCCGGATGTTTTGGTAGGGGATCCAGTTCGTTTACACCAAATTATTTTAAATTTAGTCAGTAATGCCGTAAAATTTACATCAAAAGGAACCATTAATGTAAGTGTAAATATGTTGCATGAAGATGAGGATAAAGTAATAATTGAGTTTGCTGTTAATGATACCGGAATTGGAATACCTAAAGAAAAAATAGACACCATATTTGATAATTTTCAACAAGCGACAAGTGGAACTTCAAGGATATATGGGGGAACTGGATTAGGACTTGCTATTGTAAAACAATTAGTTGAACCTCAAGGAGGCAAAATCCGAGTAAAAAGCACTGTAAATATTGGAACAACATTTAGTTTTACATTAAGTTTTCAAAAAACAAATGTCGATGCGGAATTGGAAAGTGAATTTGTAGAACTCGATACTGATATAAAAAATATAAAAGTGTTAGTTGTAGAGGATATCGCTCTCAATCAATTATTGATGATAACATTATTAGATGATTTTGGGTTTCAGCGCGATATTGCAGAGAACGGCAAAATTGCTATTGAAAAACTACAAAATAATAAGTACGATATAATTTTGATGGATTTACAAATGCCAATTATGAATGGATTTGAAGCCACAGAATACATTCGTAACAAGATGAATTCAAAAATTCCCATAATCGCATTAACTGCTGATGTAACGACAGTAGATTTAGCAAAATGCAAATCAGTAGGAATGAATGATTATGTAGCAAAACCTCTTGATGAAAAACTATTGTACAGTAAAATAGTTGCACTATTAAAAAAGCCAAAACTTGAAAAGCTAAATAAAAAGCTTGCCGAAAATATTGAAAAAGAAAATAAAAAAAGTGAAAAGATAAAATGTATTGATTTATTTTATTTAAATAAACGTACAAAATCGGATCCAGAACTGATGTCGGAAATGATTTCCCTTTATTTAGCGGAAACTCCTGCATTAATTAAGACCATAAAACACAGCTTAGTAAATAGAAATTGGCCATTATTACAGGCCACGGTTCATAAAATGATTCCGTCATTTTCAATCATGGGAATTCATCCAGATTTTGAAACCATGGCTAGAAAAATTCAAGAATTAGCCAAAACTCAAGAATTAGCAGATGAAATTCATGATCTTGTTAACCAACTTCAAAATATTTGTACACAAGCATGTGAAGAATTACAAGAAGAACTTAATATAATCAAAAATACCATATAATGAAAAATGATACTAAAGTAAAGATTTTCCTAGTAGATGATGATGCCTTATTTTTAAAATCTTTAGAAATTGATTTTTTGGAGAATGCTGATTTTATAATAGAGACGTACCCAACCGGAGAGCTCTGTATAGCAAATATATCACACAATCCGGATGTAGTAATATTAGATTATCAACTTGATGGTATAGTAGAAAATGCGATGAATGGACTTGAAACCTTGAATAAAATAAAAACTTTCAATCCAGAAATTCCAGTGGTAATGCTATCTTCCCAAGATAAAATTGAAGTGGCCATAAACTGCATGCATCACAAAGCGTTTGATTATGTAGTGAAAAGTGAAACTGCATTTGTTCGCTTACAAAAAATAATCACTGCTATTTTCAAGTACCAAAAAATGGAAAAAGAATTAAATTGGTATATGGATCGTATGTAATATATTTGTTCGCTTACAAAAAATAATCACTGCTATTTTCAAGTACCAAAAAATGGAAAAAGAATTAAATTGGTATATGGATCGTATGTAATACATTTGTACGATTGCTTTGTTCAAAATTCATTCATAAATTAGATTAATCACACCCAAATTTGGTCGGATTAAAACCAAAATTGTTTAAAAAAAATGAAAGATAAAGACACCAAGGATATAGAACTTTCATTGTTATTAGAAGCCATCTATAGGAAATACGGTTACGATTTCAGAGAGTATTCGCAAGCCCATATTAGGCGCAGAATTATGAACAACATGGCACTTTCGGGATTTGAAGATGTTGCTCAAATGCAATCTATGGTTTTAAATGATGAGCAATTTGCTTCTAAACTCTTGCAAGATTTATCAATAACCGTAACCGAAATGTTTCGTGACCCTGCATTTTATAAATCATTACGAGAAAAAGTAATCCCTATTTTAAAGACCTATCCTTTTATAAAAATATGGCATGCCGGTTGTGCTACAGGTGAAGAAGCGTATTCGATAGCTATTCTTTTGCAAGAAGAAGGCTTGTATGAAAGAACCACCATATATGCCACTGATTTTAATCAGACGGCTTTGAATCATGCCAAAGATGGGATTTTTTCGAATAAAATGATAAAAGAATACACTTCAAATTATCAATTATCAGGAGGAAAAGAATCTTTTTCGAGTTATTATACTTCCCATTACGATAACGTCATTATGAATCAATCTTTAAAAAAAAATATTGTTTGGGCCAATCATAATTTAGTAACCGATAGTGTTTTTGCAGAAGTTCACTTAATATTATGCCGGAATGTTTTGATTTATTTTGATAAAAATTTACAAAATAAAGTCCAGACTCTTTTTTATAATAGTCTTGTTAATGGGGGAGTTTTATCTTTGGGGACTAAAGAAAGTATACGGTTTACCGATTTCTTTGAGGAATACATTGAGGTAGACCTTAAACAACGAATATTTAAAAAGAAATACAGAAAATGCAGTACAAAGCAATTGTAATAGGAGTTTCTTCCGGTGGTATGAATGCTTTGAAAACTATATTCTCAACCTTGCCTGCACATTTTAGTATACCCATTATCATCGTGCAGCATTTAAGCGCTCGTTCTGATAGCCAATGGATTAAACTTTTGAATGAAAAAAGTTCTCTCGAAATAAAAGAAGCGGATGAAAAAGAACAAATTGAAAAAGGCAAAATTTATATTGCTCCTCCTAATTATCATTTGCTGATCGAAAAAGATAAAACCTTTTCCCTTACGATAGATGAACGTGTGAATTTTGCAAGACCATCAATTGATGTATTATTTGAATCGGCAGCCGAAGCATACAAAAACAAGTTAATTGGAATAGTGCTAACCGGCTCTAATAATGACGGAACAAAAGGCATTAAACGAATAAAGGAATGTGGCGGTCTAATCATTATTCAGGACCCAAAAACAGCAGAATCAGCCTATATGCCACAGTCAGCAATTGCCGCTATTGAACCCGATTATATTAAATCATTAGAGAATATAGTCGAGTTATTAATAAAAATAGATCAATAAAAAAGATATTCAAAATAAACTTTACAAATAACAAAATGAAAATGACCCTTGGTAAAAAAATAGCAACAGGATTTATTGCTTGTGCGGTAGTGCTTTTAGGAGTTGCAATTTTCTCTGTTAAAAACAATGAAAAATTCATCGCATCGAATACCTTGGTAAATCATTCCAATAATGTACTATACGAATTCGGGCAAATATTGCTATTAACCGTTGATGCAGAAACAGGAGTACGAGGTTATGTCGTTACGGGAGATGTTGATTTTCTGCAACCTTTTACATCTGCCAATGTAAAACTAATCGAACAACTTAATAAAGTTAAGGAAATAACAAAAGACAATCCCATTCAGCAAAATAACGTTGAAGAGCTTACGAAAGAAATTAAAATCCATTTTGACAATTTAAGTAAAGTCATTGCTCTTCGCAAAAAAGATTATGAAAAAGCCAAAGAATTTGTTGCTTCAGGGGAAGGGAAACAAATTCAAGATGAAATAAGAAAAATAGTTGATCAAGCTCAGGAAACAGAAAATATTTTACTTACTGAAAGAATTCAAGCCAGTGAAGAAGATGCCAGCAAGTTTAACATTGTTTTTGTTATTTTATTATTAATCATTTCTTTGATTCTTGTAGTAGTTTACCATATAGTTGCTACAAATTTAAAAGCACTTAAAAGTTCCGAATCAGAAAATGCCAGCAAAAATTGGTTGCTTACTGGTAATGCAGAACTTAATGAAAAATTAATAGGCGACCAAAGCATAGTAGAATTGGCAAACAATACCATACGTTTTTTATGTACCTACCTGAAAGCCAATATTGGAGCCGTTTATTTATTTAATGATAAGGAAAACGCTCTTATTCTCAGTGGAAAATTTGCCTTTACGCCCGCTGAAGGCACTAAAGAAAATTTCAAGTTAAATGAAGGATTAATTGGTCAAGCCGCTTGGGAACAAAAACAGATTTCTTTTACAACTACAAATGAAGATCAAATACGCATTACTTCAAGCATTCTCAATGCAAAACCAAAAAACATACTCATTACTCCTTTTTTACTGGATGGCAAGACAATAGGTGTAATAGAAATGGGCAAGCTTACTGATTTCAATGAAACAGAAAAAGAATTTATCACTGTTTCTATGAACAGCATTGCAATAAGTGTTAATACCGTTCAACAAGCAGAAGAAAAAGAAAAACGAGCCGCAGAGTTAGGAATCGCTAATAAAGAACTTGCTTATCAAAACGACGAAAAAGAAAAACGAGCCGATGAGTTAGGAATCGCTAATAAAGAACTTGCTTATCAAAACGACGAAAAAGAAAAACGAGCAGCAGAGTTAGGAATCGCCAATAAAGAACTTGCTTATCAAAACGACGAAAAAGAAAAACGAGCAGCAGAGTTAGGAATCGCTAATAAAGAACTTGCTTATCAAAACGACGAAAAAGAAAAACGAGCAGCAGAGTTAGGAATCGCTAATAAAGAACTTGCTTATCAAAACGATGAAAAAGAAAAACGAGCAGCAGAATTAGGAATCGCTAATAAAGAACTTGCTTATCAAAACGATGAAAAAGAAAAACGAGCCGCAGAATTAGGAATCGCTAATAAAGAACTCGCTTATCAAAACGACGAAAAAGAAAAACGAGCCGATGAGTTAGGAATCGCTAATAAAGAACTTGCTTATCAAAACGATGAAAAAGAAAAACGAGCCGCAGAATTAGGAATCGCTAATACAGAACTCGTCTATCAAAATGATGAAAAAGAAAAACGAGCCGCAGAATTAGGAATCGCTAATAAAGAACTTGCCTTTCAAAATGAAGAAAAAGAAAAACGAGCGGTAGAGTTGCATTTTGTGAATAAAGAGCTCTCGACTCAAGCTGAGGAACTTCAAATACAGCAAGAAGAACTTAGGCAACTGAATGAGGAACTAGAACAGCAAGCACAAAATCTTAAACAGCAACAGGAGGAATTGCAAATGACCAATGAAGAATTGGAAGTGCAAACCCAATCATTAGAAGAAAGAAACAAAGAAGTTGAGGCTTCTAAAAATGATATTGAACAAAAAACAAAACAACTTGAAATTAGTAGTAGGTATAAATCAGAATTCCTTGCAAACATGTCGCATGAATTAAGAACGCCGCTTAATAGCTTGCTTATTTTATCTAAAGATTTATCAGAAAACAGAAAGAAAAACCTGGATGAAGTTCAGGTTGAAAGTGCTGAAATCATTTATAAAAGTGGGCATGATCTTCTCGTTCTAATTAATGAAGTACTTGACCTCTCTAAAATTGAAGCGGGAAAAATGTCCATAAATGTTGAAAAAGTATCGCTGAAAAACTTCACAGACGACCTACTTCTAAATTTTAAACATCAGGCAGAACAAAAAGGATTGAAACTCACTTGCCAATTGGCCAATAATTTGCCCGAATTTATCCACACCGATTCACAACGTTTGAATCAAATATTGAAAAACCTCCTATCCAATGCCATCAAATTTACTGAGAAAGGGAGTGTGACAATACGTATTGACCGCAATACCAAGACTAGTTTAAATATTTCAGTTACTGATACGGGTATTGGAATATCAGAGGATAAGCAAACGACCATATTTGAAGCTTTTCAACAAGCCGAAGGCGGTACTTCAAGAAAATATGGCGGTACAGGATTAGGACTTTCTATTTCGCGTGAACTCGCAAAATTATTAGAAAGCGAAATTAAAGTGAATAGTAATCCGGAGGAAGGTTCCACTTTTTCTCTCCTAATACCATTAGAAATACACCCTGAACAAGAACCCGCTAATACAATTCCATTGCAACCTATACCGTATATTCCTCGCTCTGGAAATGATGTAAACTATCTCAATTATAGCACTATTGAGGACGATAGAGATACCATAAACCCTACTGATAAAGTACTACTTATTATTGAAGACGATAAGAATTTTGCCGGCATACTTTTAAAGCAGGCCAACAAAAAAGGATTCAAATGCTTATCAGCAGCCACTGGAGAAGATGGCTTACTGCTTGCTACAAAATTCATACCACAAGCCATTATTCTGGATATTGGTTTACCGGGAATCAAAGGGAAACAAGTTTTGCAGGAGTTGAAAGCAGACCCATCTGTAAGGCATATACCGGTTCATATAATTTCGGCAAATGACCGTTCACTGGAACCAATAAGAGAAGGTGCTGTAGAATATCTAATGAAACCAATATCTAAAGATGCTCTGGAAGAAGCTTTTAACCGAATTGAAAATTTTGTCAACAGAAAAATAAAAAACCTTTTGATTATTGAAGACAATGAAAATTCCAGAAAAGCAATCAAAATACTCATTGGTAATGGTGATGTAAAATGTTTTGAAGCGGGAACTGGCAAAGAGGCCTTGGAAATTTATCAGCAAAATCAAATTGATTGTGTTATTCTGGACATTGGTTTACCAGACATGAGCGGTTTTGATCTTATCCACAAACTGGAAGATATAAAAGGACGTAACTTGCCTCCTATTATTGTTTACACTGGAAAGGAACTCACAAAAGAAGAAAATGATCTGCTTCATAAATATGCGGAGAGCATTATTATAAAAGGCATAAAATCCGAAGAACGTTTACTTGATGAAACGGCTCTTTTCCTTCATAGGACAATCAGCAATTTGCCAAAATCAAAGCAAACGATTATAAATAATTTGCATGATAAAGAAGCCATTTTCCATTCTAAAAAAATATTATTGGTCGATGATGATATGCGAAACGTATTTGCTTTATCCAAAATATTACAAGAACGTGGGATGGATGTCATAAAATCAGAAAACGGAAAGAATGCCTTAGAGATGCTGGATAAACATACTAACATCGATTTAGTACTAATGGATATTATGATGCCGGAAATGGACGGATACGAAGCTATGAAACGAATACGATCTCAGGTAAAATTCAGAAACTTACCCGTAATCGCCCTTACCGCAAAAGCCATGAAAGACGATAAGCAAAAATGTATTGATGCTGGCGCCAATGATTATATTACTAAGCCTATAGATGTGGAACGATTATTATCTTTGATGCGAGTATGGTTAAGCAAATAATTACACCATTTATTGAATACATGAAATTATAAACATAAAATTGCCAGAATAATTTTTATTAAAAATGAAAGAAAATAGCCTTATTAAAATCTTATTGGTTGATGATCTTCCAGAAAATTTATTTGCTTTACAAGTAATTCTTTTAGATGAGAATTATCTATGCGTAAAAGCTAATTCAGGCAATGAAGCTTTAAAAATTCTTCTTCACGAACAAGATTTTGCACTCGTATTAATGGACGTGCAAATGCCTGAAATGGATGGATTTGAAACGGTAGAATTAATTCGCCAAATAGAAAATCTTAAACATGTTCCCATTATTTTTTTAACGGCGAGTATGGACAATTCTCAACAAGTATTCAAAGGCTATCAAGCTGGTGCAGTAGACTATATGATTAAACCGCTTTCACCGGAAATATTAAAAGCAAAGGTGGCTGTTTTTGTAGATTTACATAAGAAAAATCAGGAATTATTAGTCCAGGCAGAACAACTGAAAAAACTTAATACCGATTTAAACGCTCAAAAATTACTTTCAGAATATTCTCTTAGTCTTATTGAAGCAAGTCATGATCCATTGTTTGCAATTAGCCCAAAAGGGAAAATAACGGATATGAATAATGCATCGGTAAAAGTAACCGGCTTATCACGAAAAAAATTAATCGGCACTAATTTTTTTGATTATTTCACCGATCCGCAAAAAGCTCGTGAAGTATATCAAAAAGTATTCGAACAAGGTTATGTTGCAGATTCTCCATTAATACTTCGTCATAAAAACAATAAATTGATTGATGTATTATTCAACGGCTCAGTATATAAAGATGACAAAGAAAATGTGCTTGGTGTTGTTATTGTCGCCAGAGATGTTACCGATCAGAAAAGAATTGAAACCGAATTAACTGAAGCTAAAATTTTGGCGGAAGCAGCCACAAAAATTTCGGAAGAAGCAAAAATAAAAGCGGAGAAAGCCACTATTATCGCTGAAAATGCCCTAAACGCAAAACAGCAATTTTTGTCGAATATGAGCCACGAAATTCGCACGCCAATGAATGCAATCATTGGATTTACAAAGGTGATACTCCGAACAGATTTGACAACTAAACAAAAAGAATATTTAAACGCAATAAAAATTAGCGGCGATGCATTAATCGTACTTATCGATGACATTCTTGATTTAGCAAAAGTAGATTCCGGTAAAATGACATTTGAGAAAACACCTTTCAAAATGAAGTCTTCGATCTTAGCTATGCTTCATTTATTTGAAACAAAAATTCAAGAACAAAATTTAAAATTAATTAAAGAATACGATAACAAAATTCCAAGTATTCTAGTGGGAGACCAAGTTCGCTTGCATCAAATAATTTTAAATCTGGTGAGTAATGCCCTCAAATTTACAACGAAAGGCGAAATTACGATAAGCGTTGATTTATTACATGAAGATGCTGAAACTGTTATTCTAAAATTTGCTGTCAAAGATACTGGAATTGGTATCTCCGAGGAAAAAATAGGAACCATCTTTGAAAATTTTCAACAGGCAAATACTGAAACCTCCCGATTATATGGTGGGACTGGGCTAGGGCTAGCCATTGTAAAGCAATTAATAGAAGCGCAAGGTGGTAGTATTCGTGCCAAAAGCACGGTAGATGAAGGGTCAACTTTTAGTTTTACTTTAAGTTTCCAAAAAACAGAATTCGATGCTGAATTGGAAGATGAGATAATGATTTTAGATTCAGAAATAAAAGATATAAAGGTTTTAGTTGTTGAAGATATAGCTCTCAACCAATTGCTTATGAAAACGCTTTTAGATGATTTTGGATTTGATCGGGACATTGCTGAGAATGGCAAAATTGCAATTGAAAAACTTAAAGAAAAAGAGTACGATATTATTCTGATGGACTTACAAATGCCAGAAATGAATGGCTATGAAACTACTGAATATATTAGAAAAACCTTGAAATCTACAATTCCCATTATTGCATTAACCGCTGACGTAACTACTATGGACTTAGCAAAATGCAAAGCGGTGGGAATGAATGATTACCTTGCGAAACCAGTTGATGAGAAATTATTATTCAGCAAAATAGTAAGCAATCTTAACAATAGCTAAACTGGTAAACGGTACTGAAAATGTGGAGGAAAAAGAGAATAGGAAAAAAATAAGGGAATACATTATTTAGTGCTGCAAGTTTAAAAAGTTTCTTTACAGGTCTATATCAATTTAAAGGAACAACTTAATAAAATTAAAAATCGAATTTAATAACACCGCCTATTTATTCTTATCCACATCCAATATTCATTGGTTCTTTGTGTTATAATAAGTACTATTTAATCCATTTATAAAATACATTTCCCTACTTTTAATCAAATATTTTTTTAGATTTTTAATTATGAGGTATCCAGGAGTTCAGGCTGAAACAAAAAATTGTGGCCAATCTCATAACTATAAAAAAAATACATATTTACTTTACTATGAAATTAGCTAAGAAACAGACTCTGAATAAATTGACTCCAGAAAAAGAAGTTGAAAAAGAATCTTTTACAGTTGTAGCTATTGGAGCTTCAGCCGGAGGGCTAGAAGCAGTCAGTATTTTATTAAAAAACTTGCCTTCTACTACCGGTATGGCTTTTATTTATGCACAGCATCTCAATCCTGACCACAAAAGTTTACTTACTACTATCTTATCGAAGATTACGAAAATGAAAGTGCAGGAAATAGATAATATGGAGAAAATGGAGCCAAATAATGTTTATGTAATGCCTCCTAATAAAGAAATTGCTGTCGTTGATGGACACATTAGGTTGCTTCCAAGACTAAAAAAAATGGGCTCCAACTTATCCATAGATGTTCTTTTTTCTTCTCTTGCCGAAACTCATAAATCAAATGTGATTGGCGTTGTTCTTTCAGGGTACGCACATGACGGGATGATTGGATTAAAAGCCATTAAAGCTGCAGGAGGAATTACTTTTGCCCAGGATGAAACTGCTCAAGCCAGTAGTATGCCTAATTCAGCTATAGCCACAGGAGCCGTTGACTATATTTTACCTCCTGAAGAAATTGCAATTGAAATAGTACGTCTTAGCCAAAATAATTTTTTATTAAAAGATAATAAAGAAAAAGATGAAGAAAGTGAAGTAGCTTTAAAAAATAATAATTTCGATTTAAATACCATTTTTGAACTTTTACTTAAACAAACTGGGGTTGACTTTAGTCATTATAAAATGGCTACTATCAAGAGAAGAATAAGTCATAAAATGCAGCATTATGGTATAAAAACTATAGAGGAATATGTAAAACTTTTACTCGAAAAAAATAATGAGATAGAAATATTATATAAAGATTTGCTTATTAATGTAACTAGTTTTTTTAGGGAAAAAGAAACTTTCAAATATTTAAAAACTACTCTTCTCCCTAAACTTCTAAAAAGCAAAACAGCTGACGATACATTGCGAATTTGGATTCCAGCTTGTTCTACAGGTCAGGAAGCCTACTCCATTGCAATGATAATTAGCGAATTGCAAGATAAAGTCAATAAGATACCCGTTCAGATTTTTGCCACAGACCTCAGCGAACATGCTATTAAACAAGCCCGCATTGGTGAATATTCTCAAAATGACATGAAAACCATTTCTAAAAAATATATAGACCTTTATTTTACAAAAGTAGGCGACAATTATCGCATTGTTAAAGAGGTTCGTGATATGTGTGTATTTGCTCCACACAATATTTTGCGTGATTCCCCTTTTTCGCGTATGGATTTTGTAAGTTGTTGTAATCTTCTTATTTATTTTGATTTTGCCGCACAGAAAAAGGTGTTTTCCTCCCTTCATTTTGCTTTAAATGATGGGGGATATCTAATGCTTGGTAAAGCTGAAAGTATCGGTATAACATCACAGCTTTTTACAATAATGAATAATAAGTATAAAATTTATTCCCGTAAAAATAATTTGGGAGTACTGAAATTACTTGAATTAACACCTCGCTTTACACGCGTAAATATGTCCAATAAAAAAACAATCCCCACACCGAAAAGTACAAGTCTAAATCCTGTTGGTATAGAGGATATAATCGATTCTATTCTACTTACCAATTATATGCCGGCCTGCGCAGTTGTTAATAAAGACATGGATATCCTCCATTTTAGAGGGCCTGTATCTGCTTATCTAGTACACTCCTCTGGAAAAGCAAGTCTTAACATTTTAAAGATGGCACGACCGGAATTTGCTTTTGAACTTCGTAATGCGATTAACACAGCTATTGCTACAAAGGAATCCGTATATAAATTCGGTATAGAAATAAAAATAGATTCGGTTTTACGTATGATGTCTTTTGAAGTTAGTCCCCTAAAATATGAATGGGACGAACCTTTATTACTTATTATATTTAAACCGCAAGAGGCTGTTGCACAGAGTAATGAAAATGATACAGATGGAAAATATATTTCTTCCCAGAAAGACTTAAAAATAAAAAAACTGACTGAGGAGTTAAATAAAATACGCTCAGAAATGATTTCCATCATTGAATCACAAGAAACTACTTATGAAGAATTACAAGCCGCTAATGAAGAAATCGTTTCATCTAATGAGGAATTTCAAACTTTAAATGAAGAATTAGAGACCTCAAAGGAAGAAATTGAAGCTACCAATGAAGAACTTATTTGCACCAATCAGGAATTGCAAATGCGACATAATCTTTTAACTGAATCACATGAATTTTCTGAGGCAATAATTGGAACTATTCATGAACCAATGCTTATCCTGCAAAAAGATTTTAGTGTAAAATCGGCAAACAAATCTTTTTACAAAAAATTTCTTGTTGAAAAGGTCGAAACGGAAGGAAAATCATTATTTGACCTGGGGAATAAACAATGGAATATCCCAAAATTACGGTTAATGTTGAATGATGTTATTTCAAAAAATAATGGTTTCGAAAATTTTGAAGTAACTCATACCTTCACAGGAATCGGGGAGAAGATAATGTTGTTAAATGCCCAATTAATTATTCAAAAAATGAATAGCGAACAATTAATTCTTCTCGCCATCGAAGATATCACGGATCGCTCTCGTTATTATCTTAAAGAAAAATATTCGTTAAGCCTAATTGAGGCCAGTCTTGATCCTTTAATGACCCTAAACATTGAAGGCAAGATTACTGACATGAATCAGGCAACTATAAAAATAACCGGTTTATCACGCAGTAAATTAAAAGATTCCAATTTCTTTGACCATTTTACTGAACCTCAAAAAGCCTGTGAAGTTTATCAAGAAGTATTTGCAAATGGAACTGTAACTGATTCTCCTTTAACACTATGCAACAAAGATGGAAAACTCACTGATGTAATATTCAACGGATCAGTGTACAAAGATGACAAAGGAAATATATTAGGAGTAGTAATTGTTGCAAGAGATGTTACAGAACAAAAAAGAATCGAAAAAGAATCTTTCGAAGCTATAATTTTTGCTGAGTTAGCGACTCAAATTGCTGAAGAAGCAAAAAGTAAAGCGGAGGCAGCAACGCAATTAGCAGAAGAAGCTATGAAAGCAAAACAACAATTTTTGTCCAACATGAGTCATGAAATCCGCACACCCATGAATGCGATTATCGGTTTCACTAAAGTAGTTTTGAAGACAGAATTGTCAGAAAAACAAAAAGAATATTTAGAAGCCATAAAAATTAGCGGTGATTCATTAATCGTGCTTATAGATGACATACTCGACTTAGCAAAAGTAGATGCGGGTAAAATGATATTTGAAAAAAAACCTTTTAAAATAAAATCTTCAATCGAAGGAATGTTGCATCTTTTTGAAACAAAAATTCAAGAAAAAAATTTAGAATTAATAACTCAATTTGATCCGACAATTCCAAATTTTGTTGCTGGCGATCCAATTCGTTTGCATCAGATTATTTTAAATTTGGTCAGTAATGCTATTAAATTTACAAACAAAGGTTCAATTGAGGTAAGCGTTCATCTTTTGCATGAAGATAAGGAAAAAGTAATTCTTGAATTTGAAGTTACTGATACAGGAATAGGTATCCCTAAAGAAAAAATAGCAAGGATATTTGAAAATTTTCAACAAGCATCCAGTGGAACTTCAAGATTATATGGCGGAACTGGATTAGGACTTGCAATAGTAAAACAATTAGTAGAATCACAAGGCGGCAGTATTCGTGTAAAGAGTAAATTTAATGCTGGTTCAACATTTAGTTTTTCATTAACCTTTAAAAAAACAAATGAAAAACCCGTTTCAGAAGCGACATTAATTGAATTAGATAATAAAATAAAAAACATAAGAGTTTTAGTTGTCGAAGATATTCCGCTTAATCAATTACTAATGAAAACATTGTTAGATGATTTTGGTTTCGTTCATGATATCGCTGAAAACGGTAAAATTGCTATTGAAAAATTACAAAAGAGTGAGTTTGATATTATTTTGATGGACTTGCAAATGCCAGAAATGAATGGATTTCAAGCCACAGAATATATTCGTAAGACACTGAAATTAAATATTCCTATCATTGCTTTAACTGCTGACGTCACCACCGTAGATTTAGCTAAATGCAAATCAGCAGGAATGAACGATTATATTGCAAAACCTCTTGATGATCGAATATTATACAGTAAGATAGTTAGTATTCTAAAAAGGGATCAACTTTCAGAAAACGTTATAAAGAGTACTGAAAAATCACAAAAGGATCAAGTTCAAAATAAAAAAATAAGATGTATTAATTTAGAATATTTAAAAACCCGTACAAAATCAAATGCAACTTTGATGGCGGAAATGATATCGCTTTATTTAATCCAAACTCCAACAATAATTTCGGCAATGAAACAAAGTTTTGGCGAAAAAAACTGGCCATTATTAAGCGCTGCTGCGCATAAAATAATTCCATCGTTTTCAATAATGGGTATCAGTTCTGATGTTGAAGATCTGGCGAAAAAAATTCAGGAATATGCAAGTAAAGAAAAACATTTAGATAAAATTGAGGACTTAATCATGGAACTTGAAGAGATTTGTATACAATCATGTGATGAATTAAAGGAAGAATTGGAGAAAATCAAAAATATTTAATTGCGAAAATTATTGTCAATATTTTATTTTAGTGTAATATCTCGCTAGGGTTATGTATTGGCAATTTATAAATTACACTCAATTAATTTAACTCATTTTTTGTTGTAGTCCTCTCTATACAATTTTTTTACATCGATATACCAAATTGTAATCGATAAATTATGAAAATCTAATCCTTTCAAATACTTAAAAAACAATTACACCTATTTTTTAAATTCATAATTGATAAGAATTAGGTAGTACATAAATAGTATCATATTTTTAGTGCTTTTTCAATTTTTCTTTCAGAAACGATAATGTTATAACTAAATATGAAAATTTTGTAACTTATTTAATGGCTATAGCTTCACATTTGTAATGTGATAAATACGTCACAAAAATAAATAAATGTGTTATGAAATTAAGAAATACGCTATCTACCCTTGCCATGCTATCGGTAGTTTTTTTATCCAGTTGTAACAATGATACTACTGAGGATTCAGCATCTACTATATCGGCAAATTCAAATAGTTCAAGTTCTCCTCTTACTTCTTTTAATGAAACCTATAATATGCAGTCAAAAGCTGGCTCATTGAGTGCAGTTAATCTTGGTATTGCAGGAGATTTTGCAATACTATCAAAAACAGGAATAACAGATGTATATAAATCATCTATTACTGGCGATATTGGATCAAGCCCAATTACTGGTGCTGCCATATTAGTTAAATGTAATGAAGTAGTAGGAACAATATACACAGTTGATGCAGCTGGTCCACTTCCGTGCAGCGTGAATAACGCTACAAAATTGACGGTAGCTATTGGTGACATGCAAACGGCATATACGGATGCAGCAGGACGAACTAATCCTGATTTTTTAAATTTAGGTGCTGGAAATATAGGTGGAAAAACACTTACACCTGGCTTATATAAATGGACAACTGCGCTTAATATCCCAACTGATATTACTATTTCAGGTAGTCCAACTGATGTTTTTATTTTCCAAGTGGCCGGGACACTTAAACTGAGTTCAGCTGTTAGAATGACATTAACAGGAGGAGTACAAGCCAAAAACATTTTTTGGGTAGTTTCAGATGCGGTAACCTGCGGAACAACTAGTCATTTTGAAGGAAACATATTAGGGATGACCGGTATCAATTTGCAGACTGAGGCTACAATCAACGGAAGAATGATGGCACAAACTGCTGTAACACTACAAATGAATTCGGTTACTAAACCACAATAGATTAAAATATTATAATTCTCATAAGAAGCTGCCTTAACGGGCAGTCTTTTTTTTTTATAAAAGTATTCTAAAAATGACAATCTGTGAATAATATAAATTTTTCACAAAATCGTGAAACAATTATGTTTTATAAATATTTTACTTTTGATTAACTTTATCAAATTGCATTAAATGTGCTTATTAAGTTTTTGTATCTTTATTTCTGATTAGTAAAACAGCTGTTAAAAACATCAATTTTATTAGTTGAAGAAGTTTTAAACAAGAACTTTTATAAAAATTTAGTTATATATAAACAAACCCTTAAAAAAAAAATTATGAATCTAAAAAGAATCTTTGGAGCGTTACTTACTGCTCTCGGAATAGGTGGTCTAATTTACACTGCAGTTGTGTTTTCAAGCACTACAGGTGACACACGCGATATTAAATCGCTTATTATTTACGGTGTACTTGGTATAGTGTTTTTCGTATCTGGTATTAGCTTAGTTCGTACTACAAAAGATGAATCATAGACCGTTTTTTTGTTAATTTGTTTAAAGTAGACTCATAGTTCTTTTGAAACAGAAAAGCAAAATAATTAATCCAATTGCATTGTAATCCTGCTTGTATTCTCTTACGTTAATAAGAAGATTTCTTCAGGTATCAAATTAAAAAAATTTGAACACTCTGCTTGGTCAAATATCGAATAAATCTCTCTGGACTTTTTAAAATTCAGAGGGATTTTATTATGTAATATCATTATCGTTACGTTTATTTAAAACCTTTTTCAATTACATCCGCAATGAATTTTAAAGTTTAAATTTTTATAGATAATACTACAATTGTTGCAACTGACACAACTAGTTGGTATAGTAAACTCTCTTTTGAAATCTCCAGTAAAATAAAACTTTCATTCAATTAAATACTTCAATTTTAAAATTCTTTAAGTAAATTTTACAATACCCTTTAGATAAAAAAACTAATTTAGTGTGTTATAAATTAGCTCATTAAAATAGTTATCATTAATCAGCCGTCTTAATCTTAAAACGATGCTAAATAAAAACACAAATTCTAAAAAATAATTATGAAAATAGCTGTATTCAGTACAAAACCATATGATCGCAAATTTTTGGATAAATTCAATATGGACAATAAGCATGAGTTAATTTATTTTGAAGCTCCGTTAAATGCCAATACTACTAATTTAACTTTAGGATTTGAAGCTGTTTGCATATTTGTAAACGACAAAATTGATGCTGTAACCATTGAAAAATTATCAATAACAGGTGTCAAACTAATTGATTTGCGTTGTGCGGGTTTTAATAATGTAGATATTGAAGCTGCTAAAAATAAAAATATAAAAGTGACGCGCGTTCCTGCTTACTCTCCGCAAGCAGTAGCTGAACACGCTACGGCATTAATTCTGACTTTAAATAGGAAAACTCATAAAGTCTATAATAGAGTTCGAGAGAGTAATTTTTCATTGGAAAACCTTATCGGATTTAATCTTTATGGAAAAACGGTCGGAGTAATTGGAACTGGAAAAATTGGCACTGCTTTTTGCCACATCATGTTAGGCTTTGGCTGCAAAGTTCTTGCGTATGACGTTTACGAATCGGAAAAATTAAAAGATAAAGGAGTTAAATATAAGACATTGGATGAAATTCTGAAAAACTCTGATATCATTTCGCTCCACTGTCCATTAAATTCAGACACAAAACATCTCTTTAACCGTTTAGCTTTTACTAAAATAAAAAAAGGAGCTATGCTGATTAATACCAGCCGTGGAGCGTTAATTGAAACCTGTGATGCTATAGATGCTTTAAAAAATGGACAATTAGGGTATCTGGGAATAGACGTTTATGAGCAAGAAGAAAATCTGTTCTTTAAGGATTTATCAGAAAGTATTATTCAAGATGATTTAATTCAGCGATTATTAGCTTTCCATAATGTATTAATTACGCCGCATCAAGGTTTTTTTACCAAAGAAGCCTTAGATCAAATTGCAATTATAACACTAAAAAATTTCACTGATTTTGAAAACGGAATGCCTTTAGAAAATGAAGTGAAACTCTAAAAATTAAATTATTAGTCTTTAAAATCTATAGTATGAAAAAGGTTTTTTTACGAATAGTTTTGGTAGGATCCGCATTAGTATTTAATGGTTGTTCCGCCCAGTTATGTTGACTAAGAACCCACTTATTTTGAAGTTGTAAGAAATCTAAGTCAAGCGGCTAATTTTATTTGGATTGACGAGGCTGGGTGTGGAATAAGTACGAAAGAAGATATAAACAAAGAGAAGTTTATTGGACTAGAACAAATCATGTACGCCCAAATAAAAAGGGGTATTCGGAAAAATCACCTCTTGGTTATCATTGGAGAGAACGAAGAAGATAGAGTAAAAAAATAAGCCTGTTTTAACAGCAATATTTTATACAAATGTGTGAAAGTTGTAAGTCATTCAGGAAATTGTATAAAGGTTTACAGGGGAATAAAGCGGAAATTTACAATATGTTAAGTTTAGCGCTATAAAATATAAATCAAATGAAAAGTACTAACACCATTATTGATAAAAAAGGAATACTTCAAGAAGAAAAAGGAAATTCAGAGAAAGCAGCAACCGAAATAAAACAAGGTTGTCGCAATATTTTTGTAGATGAACTTAAAGAAATATACTTCTCAGAAAAAGCATTAATCATATCTATTCCGATAATGATTAAAAAAGCTGCAAACAAAGAATTAGTTAACGCATTAACCATACATTATGATTTTACAAAAGCACATATAAAACGTTTAGAAGATATTTTTACTTCAATAGGTGAATCAGAAACTGTAACTAAATATGAAGCGATGTACGGAGACAATAAATCTTTAAAAGAAATTTAATGTTAATGTTTAAAAAATAAATATTATGCCAATTCAAACTGTTAATCCGCTTACTAATAAAGTTGTTAAATCATTTGAAGAAATGACTGACAATACAGTTGATAGTCTACTATCTAAATCTACAAAGACATTTACAGAATGGAGAGAAACAAGTTATGAACAACGAGCTGATATACTTCATAAAGTTGCCAAATTAATGCGTGAGAAAAAGGAATCCCTTGCCAAAATCATAACCTTGGAAATGGGAAAACTTATTGCTCAAGCAGAAGGTGAAATCCTATTAAGTGCCGATATTTTTGACTATTACGCAGATAATGCTGCTGGATTTTTAGCTGATAAGCAATTAGAACCAAAATTAGGAAGCGCTATTGTTCGTTGTAGTCCGATAGGAGTAATTTTAGGTGTAGAACCTTGGAACTTTCCTTTTTATCAAGTAGCCCGTTTTGCAGCTCCAAATATAATGGTGGGTAATACCGTTCTTGTAAAGCATGCCTCGATGGTTCCACAATGTGCTGTGGCAATTGAAGAATTGTTTAATGAAGCTGGTGCTCCAAATGGAGTTTACACTAATCTTTTAATTTCTGGAAAACGAGCATCTGCTTTAGTTTCTGATAAAAGAATTAAAGGAGTATCATTGACTGGGAGCGAAGAAGCTGGCGCATTTATAGCGGCAGAAGCTGGTAAATATTTAAAAAAATCTGTACTGGAATTAGGCGGTAGTGATGCCTTTATTATTCTTGATGATGCAGATATTGACAAAGCTGTAGAATGGGGAGTTATAGGTAGAATTAATAACAATGGCGAAAGCTGTATTGCTTCCAAAAGATTCATTGCTGTTGAAGCCGTTGCGGATGAATTTATTAAAAAATTCCAAGATAAATTATCCAACTTAGTCGTAGGCGACCCAATGGATACCAAAACGGAGCTTGGACCATTAAGCAGTGAGGATGCCATTGTACATTTATTAGATCAGGTAAAAAGATCAGTTGATGCTGGAGCCAAAGTTTTGATTGGAGGTAAAAGAATGGATAATCCTGGGAATTTTATGGAACCAACCATTTTAACTGATTTAACTCCGAAAATACCTGCATATTATGAAGAATTATTTGGACCGGTAGCGTCTTTTTATCGCGTTAAAAATGAACAAGAAGCAATTGATTTAGCTAATGACTCAAGCTTTGGTTTGGGCTGTTCTATATTTACCGGAGATGTAGAACGCGGAAAACGTGTGGCTGATAAAATCGACGTAGGTATGGTATTTATCAATCATCCAACTTGGACACAATCAGATTTACCATTTGGAGGAACTAAGGGTTCTGGTTATGGCCGAGAATTATCTGAATTAGGAATTCAAGAATTTGTAAATAAAAAGCTTATTCGCGTAAGTGATCTTTAAAATCCTTTAGAAAAAGTATGTGAATTGAAGAATTCAAATTATTGCCATTTTGCCTTAATGCAAATAGAAAGTGCTGAAACGAATTCTAAAATAAATAAAATACGAGATTATGAATACAAAACAAATAGTATTAGCATCCAGACCGAAAGGATCCCCCACTCTCGACAATTTCGAGATCGAGAATATTGAGGTTCCTGAAATTCAAAATGGGGAAGTTTTACTAGAAGGAATTTATTATTCAGTAGATCCTTATATGCGTGGTAGAATGAATGATGCCAAATCATATTCAGCACCTTTTGAGATTGATCAGGCTATTCAAGGAGGTGTAATTGCAAAAGTCTTGGACAGTAAATCAGATAATTTTAAAACTGGTGATATTGTTGCTGGAACGCTTCCTTGGAAAGAGAAATTTGCAATTTCGGAAAAAAGTATAAAAAAAATTGACACTTCTATAGGGCCGGCTAGTTACTATTTAGGTGTTTTAGGAATGACCGGATTAACTGCTTATTTTGGTCTAATGAATATTTGTAAACCTAAAGCTGGAGAAACGATAGTTATCTCTAGCGCCGCCGGGGCTGTAGGTGTTGTTGTTGGACAAATAGCAAAAATTCAAGGGTGCCGTGTAATAGGAATAGCGGGTTCAGATGAAAAAACCGAATTACTGAAAACTGAATTTGGTTTTGATGAAGCCATCAATTATAAAACTACTAAAGACATAACAAAAGCTATTGCGACCTTATGTCCAGATGGCGTTGATATTTATTTTGATAATGTAGGCGGTGAAATTTCGGATGCCGTTATTGCAAACATAAATTTTCATGCAAGAATTGCTTTGTGCGGGCAAATTTCTTTGTACAATTCTACTGAAATACCTGTGGGACCGCGAATACAAACTATGTTGCTTACCAGAAGCGTATTGATGCAGGGTTTTATTGTGAGTAATTTTCAAAATGAATTTCCGGAAGTTATTCAGCATCTATCAAAATGGGTAAAAGACGGGAAATTAAAATTTACAGAAACAATCGAAAATGGTTTTGATCAATTACCAAAAGCACTTCTCGGACTATTCAAAGGAGAAAACATCGGTAAAATGATTGTTAAAGCTTAAAACCTCTTAAAAAATAATAAAAAATAAAAATAAAAAACAACATTGTATGAAACCACAAATAGGAATTACAGAAAGTCATTTACAAAAAAGCAACGCTTTTCTTACCTCTATCTTAGCGAATGAAATGACATTATATATCAAATTAAGAAAATTTCATTGGAATATAGCAGGTGAGAATTTCATGGAACTTCACAAATTATTTGAAGGACAGTACAAACAATTGGAAGAATCCATTGATGAAATTGCAGAACGTATCAGTAAACTCGGAGGAAAAACAATTGGTACAATGAAAGAGTTTTCAGAAATGACAATTCTAAAGGAATCTCCTAACCATTATCCTTCCCAAAAGGAAATGAAAAAAGAATTACTAGATGATCATGAAACCGTGATTGTTCAATTGCGAAAAGATGTGGACCTATGTGCCGAAGAAAATAAAGATGCAGGAACAGCGGATTTCCTTACTGGTTTAATGGAGCAACATGAAACAATGGCTTGGGTACTTAGAAGATATTTGAGTTAATTTAAAGAGATAATAAAAATGGAAAAATCAGATAAAGAAGCACAACTAGTTTCTCGAAGCTATTGTAAAGTTGGAAAAATAATGCCAAAAACAAATCGTGATGAAGAAGTTTTAATTTCAGAAAATAAATTTGAAAATGAAACTTCTTAAACATTAAAAGAAACTTTTGAGTAATAAAATACTTAAACAAGGGCCTTGTTTGAAAATGCTTCTATAAGCTGATTTTTTTTTAAATAGCAAAGACAAACTAAAAAGAATATGGTTAAATATTAACTCGATATGAAGTAAACTGGTTATGCACATCGCAGAATAAGAATACATTATATTTTAAAATAAAGTTTGGTTAAGTTTATTTTTGGTTTAAGTCGGAAAGGCTGTTGGTAACAACAGCCTTTTTTATTTAAAAAATTTACATCATTTAAAATGTAATTTTTCAATTAATTCAGTAGTGTGAATGATAATAAATTATTGAAAAAGTTTTATAGCACTTTAATTTTCAATACATTTATATTTATATCCACAAAATTAGATAGTATAAAAATTTTAATAATATCATTTTAAAAATAAAATAAACATGAAAAAAAAATCAGAAAAAGGACCTACTGCCCTCGAGAAAATGTCTTCATTAGTTACTAGAGCATCTGGAAGCTCCGCGGCTTTTTTAATAGCCTTATCAGTGATTATAATCTGGCTTATTACCGGGCCGATATTTAAATTTTCAGATACATGGCAATTAATAATAAACACGGGTACTACAATTATTACTTTTCTAATGGTCTTCCTTATTCAAAGAAGCCAAAATAAAGACTCTATTGCGCTACATTTAAAATTAAACGAACTAATAATTGCCCAAGAGTTTGCAAGCAACAGACTTGTCTCAATTGAAGAAATTGGCGAGGATGACTTGAAAGTCCTTCAGAAATTCTATGACCATCTTGCTTTATTGGCAAAAAAAGACTTGTCAGTCCAAGAATCACATTCAATTAATAGCGCCAATGAACATGATGAAAGAAAAAGCAAACAAGAAAAGAAAATTAAAAACGCAGTCCCAAAATAAATGTAAAACGAAACCCTAGCTTCTTTTAAGACTTATTTTCTCAACAAAATTCGTCAGTTTCGCTTTTGGAATTAGAGATTCTACTTCAAATGAATCCTTGTAAAATAGTCTGCTCGATTTGAAAAACTAATTTACAATCAAACAAATTTTATCGTTTTTATAATTACCTAAATAGAAAATTTGAAACTTTTCTATTTTAAGATTCTTGCGTACAAAATAATTCTGAGCCAAAAAATCACTCCACATAATCAAGATTTATTTTTTAGCAACCAACTTAACTCACCAGTTTAAATTCCAAATATTGTAGTAAATCCATGAAAATTTATTAGCAGAATAAAATTTAAAACATGTGAATTATATAACTTTAGAACAAAGTTATATAACCTTTTTGCGGAATAAATAGCTGAAATTTAACTGATTACTATTTACTTATTAAAAAATATGGATTAGAGTACTACTTTTTCTAAAATTTAAAAAATACCACCATGAAAGCAAAAAAGAAATTAGGTGTTTGGATGAATCATTCTATTGCCCATTTAATGGAACTAAAAACTAAACATTTTGAAATTAAAACTATTGAATCAAAATTTACAGATGAATTAAAATTTGAAGATGTTGTCAAAGGTGAAACTGTATTGCCTAAAAAGCAAAAAAAACAACTCTTAGATTATTACAGAAAACTGAGCGAAGCAATAAAAAATTACGAGCAAGTTATTCTCTTTGGTCCAACTAATGCGAAAATTGAATTTTTTGATGTTTTAAGTGAAGATAGTCGGTTTGTTAAAATAAAATTTGAAATAAAAAACACAGATGAAATGACTGAGAATGAACAACATGATTTTGTTAAAGAATACTTTGCAGCGGTATAACTTTAATCCTTACTCAAACACTGATATTTTAAAATAAATAATAATAATAATAATAATAATACATATGCAATTAAAAAATTTAGGAATAGTACTGTTGATCATAGGAATAGCAATGATGGCCTACACCGGATTCAATTATGTTACCACTGAAAAAGTAGTTGACATAGGTCCAATTCAAGTAAATAAACAAGTAAATCATCCAGTGCAATGGTCTCCAATTATTGGAATCGTTTTAGCAGTAGGAGGTGTTGTTTTGCTTGTAAGCAGCAATAAAAGATCATAAATAGTACATATACCGCAAGAATTTACTTAATCTGTAAATAATATAATTTTTAATAAAAGTTATATAACAAATAAAATTGCAATCATTGTGACATTTGCATCTTGTAATTTGTTTTTTATAACCGTTTAAATACCCAATATTAAATGAATGCAGATAAAACAATTGAAGTATTGAATACATTCATCGAAATTAATAACGATAGAATTGAAGGTTACAAAGTTGCTTCAAAAGGAACCGAAAAATACAGTTTGAAAAGCTTGTTTTTTGAATTTCAACAAACCAGTAGAAAATGCAAATCGGAACTCATTGAAGAAGTTAAAAAATTGGGGGGAATTCCAAAAAAAGAAACTAAGATTAAAAATAAATTTTTAAAATTTTGGTCAGATTTTAAAGTAGCATTTATTTGCAAAGATAGTAAAGACATTATCCATTCATGTGAACGCGTTGAATACAAAGCCGTTAGGTATTACAATGATGTATTACTTCACCATATTAAAGATTTAAATTTCGACCAAGAAATCATGTTAAGAAATCAATATATTTTACTAAATGTTGATAATGATAAAGTTAAAGCTTTGAGAGATGTTTTATCTCAAAATAAATATTTCCGTTAATAACTATATAAAAAATAATTGCGAGTAATAATACATTTAAGTCATGGGAATGCTAAATAATACATCTTCAATTACTAAAATAATTATCTCACTATTAATTTGCGAAGTAATTGGAATTGTTAGACTCATTTATTTAATTTTATTTTGATTTTTATGTAGGCGAAACTATTGCGGCATAGTGAAAGTTGCGAGGGCAATAAAGCAAATTACAATTAACTTTTATTAACTTTAATTATTAGTATTATGTTTGTCAATACACGTTCTTAATTAACATTTCATTTTAAGCTTTACGCAAAGTATTTTAATTTTTAGAAAATCTAATTTATTTTAAAAACATAAATATATAATTTAGAAAAAGAAACAATTCTAAAGAAAATATATCAACAATAACAATTCATTAACCCCAATAAATATACAATTTTGACTATTTATTTAAAGAATATTTTTAACGATCTAGGTAAAGTATCGCTATTTGTAATTCGGTTTTTCAAAGAAGTTTTTAAACCTCCTTATGAATTTAAAGAGTTCATCAAGCAATGTTACACCATTGGATATAAATCCTTACCATTAGTAACCATTACTGGTTTTATCATGGGATTAGTACTTACACTTCAATCAAGGCCCACGTTAGCTAAATTTGGTGCAGAATCTTGGTTGCCAGGAATGGTTGCACTTTCACTGATAAGAGAAATTGCCCCTGTGATTACAGCCTTAATTTGTGCAGGAAAAGTTTCATCCGGTATTGGAGCAGAATTAGGTTCCATGAAAGTGACTGAACAAATTGATGCGATGGAAGTAGCTGCTATTAATCCTTTTAAATACTTAGTAATTACAAGAATTTTGGCCACCACATTGATGGTTCCCCTTCTAGTTATTTATGCCGATGGTATTGGTATGGTTGGTGGATGGATCGGTGTTAATATGCACAGTGATGTAAACGCGCCGCGATATCTCGCTAAAGTATTCGAGTCATTAGCCTTCATAGATATTGTTCCGGCAACAATTAAAACTTTTTTCTTTGGATTTTTTATTGGAATGATTGGTTGTTACAAAGGGTTTACTGCTGCTAACGGTACAGAAAGTGTTGGTAAAGCAGCTAATTCAGCAGTAGTAACTGCTTCCTTGACCATCTTCATTATTGATATGCTGGCAGTACAAATAACTGATTTATTCTTTTAATAATGATACAAGAACAAACATATATGGATACTCCTACTCCACTGGACAAGAAAAATGCCATAATAGAAATCGTCGACTTACATAAATCCTTTGGAAAAAACGATGTCTTAAAAGGAGTTAATTTGACCGTCAATAAAGGGGAAAACTTGGTAGTTTTAGGGAAATCCGGATCTGGAAAATCAATAACTATTAAATGCTTAGTGGGATTAGTTGTTGCAGATAAAGGTGAAATAAAAGTATTTGATACGGATATTACCAAATTGAACAATAATGAACTTAACGAAATACGAGGTAGAATTGGATTTCTTTTTCAAAATGCTGCTTTGTATGATTCAATGAGCGTAAGAGAGAATCTTGGTTTTACATTAGAACGACATGTACCTAATTTATCTTCAGAAGAATTAGAAACTGAAATAGTGGAAGTATTAGAAAGTGTTGGACTCGCTGAAGCTATAGATAAAATGCCATCTGAATTATCAGGAGGTATGCGTAAAAGAATTGGATTGGCACGTACACTTATACTCAAACCTGAAATAATATTATATGATGAACCTACAACTGGACTGGATACAATAACTTCAAGGGAAATAAGCGAATTAATACTGGACATTCAGAAAAAAAACAATACTTCTTCCATAATTATTACGCACGATATGGCTTGTGCAAAACATACAGCGGATCGATTGATGATTTTAAAAGATGGTGTAATCCATGCGGAGGGCACATACGAAGAATTAGAAAAAAGTGAGGACGAATGGGTCCGTTCCTTCTTCATTTAAACAGTAAATAATAATAAAAATATAAATTATGAATAAAGAATCTGGGTTCCAATGGAAATTGGGAATGTTTGTTATAATTGGATTAGTCCTTTTTATTGGTACTATCTATTTTATTGGAAAACAAAAAAATATGTTTGGCTCCACTTTTAATTTAAAATCAAACTTTAAAAATGTGAGTGGTCTACAAGTGGGAAATAATGTGCGTTTTTCGGGAATTAATATTGGTACAGTAAGTGAGATTGAGTTAACGACCGATTCATCTGTAGTTGTAGTTTTTTTGCTAAAAGATGAAGTGCGAAAGTATATTAAAACTGATGCTACAGTAAGTATTGGTTCAGATGGATTAATGGGTGATAAAGTTTTGACTATATCCCCTGGAAAATTTTCGAACAAGATTGTGAATGACAATGATGTAATTGCTTCTAGTCAGCCTATAGACATGGATGATCTTATGAAAAGCGTAAAAAAGAGTGTTGATAATGCAGGAATCATAACGGCACAACTTGCCGAATTTTCTGTGAGTATGAACAATAAAAATGGAACATTATCTAGAGTGATGACAGACAATGCATTTGCTAATAATATAACTAATACTATGGCCAATCTGGAAACTAGTTCCAATGAATTTTCCAAATTTACAAGTAAAATGAATAATGGAAAAGGTGCATTATCCAAATTAGTGACTGATGAAAAGATGGGGAAAATGGTTGATTCAACCATGAATAATATAAAAGTTACTACTAAAAGCTTAACTGAAATTACTGAAGCAGCTAAACATAATTTCTTATTAAGAGGTTACTTTAATAAAAAGAAAAAAGAAGAAGAAAAGAAACAGGAAGAGTTAGATAATCAAGATGAAATGGAAATGAAAAAAGCTATGAAGGCTAGTGAAGATAGTATTCCTAAAAAATAAGGTAAATAGAGAAAAAAAAGGATTACCAAAAACGTAGTGTTGAATTTTATAAATAAGACTGTCATGGAAAAATATATAGTAAAAATTAAATCTCTAGTAAATATCACACATGATGTGTTACAAATTGTGACAACAAAACCTGATAATTATAACTTTTCTCCAGGACAAGCTACAGAGATATCTATAAACAAAACAGGCTGGGAAAGTAAAAAAAATCCTTTTACTTTCACTAGTTTGCCAGAAAACGATTATCTCGAGTTTACTATAAAAACCTATCCATCTCACAAAGGCGTAACTAATGAACTTTTAAAATTAAAAGAAAATGATGAGCTAATTCTTCATGAAGTCTTTGGTTACATTACATATAAAGGCGAAGGTATTTTTATCGCTGGAGGAGCCGGAGTAACACCTTTTATTTCTATTTTCAGGCATCTTAAAAAAGTAGACAAAATAGGTCATAACAAACTTATTTTTGCAAATAAAACTAAAGAAGATATAATATTAGAAGACGAATTTAAAAAATTATTAGGCAATAATTTTATCAATATTCTATCTCAAGAAAAACTAGATGGCTATGCATATGGAAAAATCACCGCTCATTTTATAAAAAATTCCAAGGAAGGAAATGATGAAATTTTTTATTTATGCGGACCTCCACCAATGATGGAAGCTATAGAAAGTCAATTAATCTCGTTAAATGTCAAAAAAGATAATATCGTCAAGGAAAAAATGTAAATTAAAATAAAACTCCTTATTCATGTTATTTTCGATGTGTGAATCCTATAACTTAAACCTAAAGTTATATAACATATCCTATTATAGTTGCTATTACCTTTACTCAATACTATAAGGTATTTTATAACTAATAAAAAAATGAAAATGAAAAAAATGAAAATTATTTTTTCTTTCTTAGTTCTTGGAATTGTAATGATTTCATGTAATAATGATGGAAATACATCAAGTTATCCTTATGCAGTGAAAATGACAGATGCACCAGGACCGTATACTAAAGTAAATATTGACCTACAAGGTGTAGAAGTAACTGGTGATGCGGGACAAACAGTGACATTAAATGTACGTAAGGGGATTTATAACCTGCTTGATTTTTCTAACGGAGCAAGTACTCTTATCGCTACAGACTCATTAGAAATTTCTAAAGTACAACAAATTAGACTTATCCTTGGAACCAACAATACGGTAGTGGTTGATAATGTAACTTATCCGTTAAGCACTCCAAGTGCTGAACAATCAGGATTGAAACTTCAAGTCCACCAAACACTTGAACAAGGTATTTTATACAGTGTTCTTCTTGATTTTGATGCTAACAAATCTATTGTTAATACAGGAAATGGTACTTACAAATTGAAACCGGTTATTAGAACAATTGAAACTGCCATAAGTGGAAATATAAAAGGTAAAATTACACCTGCAGGTAGTTTGGCTGTTGTTACGGCAGTGGATATTCTGACAAATTTATCGTATTCAACTAATGTAAATGCAAGTGGAGACTTTTTAGTTATGGGACTTCCTTCTGGGACCTATAGTGTAACAATTACTCCTGTATTACCTTTGTTACCTGTGACTAAAACTACTATTGTGGTAACTACAGGTTTAACAACTAATTTAGGAACAATAGCATTTTAAAATTATTTAAAAAAATATTAAAACACTTCATTTATTATTGTAAAAAAGGGAGTGATATTTAAATAATACATACCATTTAAAGTTATAAAAGCATCGTAAATTTTTATGATGCTTTTATGTTTAAAATATGTTTTAATTTATTGTTTAATATTTACATTTAAAAAACAAAAAATCATTTATTATGAAAACAGAAAAAGAACTCGACGAAGCTATTTTGAATATTACATTAAAAATTAATTCGGAATATCCTGAACTATCCAAATACTTGACGGAAATGCCTATTACAATTCCGGATATTAAAAACCCTGAAATGAACGTTAAAGCATTACAAGAGTATTATGATTCATTGGAGTCTATGGTAAAAAAATATTCTACAAATCATACGGATTGAAAAGATATTTAATTAATTTTACTTTAAAATTAAAGGTCTAAAGACATGGGTAAATTTTATAGTCAACTAGAAGTTCTTTTCGAAAAATTAACTTCCGTAGCAACATCTATATTGGGTAATTCAATCACCTTTATTATTGCTTTCGCCTTAGTATTATATTGGTGGACGAATAGTTTTTTCTCTACTCAAGATAGACATCAAATTATAGGTGATATTATTTTTGGGACTACTTTTTTAAGTTTATTTATTATTCAAAAGTCGTTTAATAAATTTTCAGCTTCATTACATTTAAAAATAAATGAACTGGTTTCGTCTCATGACACAGCTAGAAATGCCGTATTGAATGTCGAAGCAAAAACTGAACGGGAAATTACAGAACTTTCAAAAGAATATAGCGAACTGGCTGATCAAATTATGGAAATGGAGGATGAAATTGAGCAGGTTGACGAGAAAACCGAAAAAAAATAGCGCCTTGATTTCCTGTTAATTTTAAAAAAATAAGTGAATGATATAAGTTATTAGTTTAATTGTATAACTCGTTTTATTAGATATTCAACCACCTTTGTAGAATCATGATAACTTTCTCATGGTATAAATAAAGCAAAATGAACACTGAAGAATTAAAAGGAAATTGGGATGAACAAAAAGGTAAATTAAAACAAAAGTTCGCTGCTTTGACTGATAATGACGTATTGTTTAAGGAAGGACAAAAAGAAGAAATGATTGCAAGGCTGCAATTAAAATTGGGTAAAACCAAAGAAGAATTACTAAAGATTATTGCCGAGCTTTAATTCAATTCATTATCTAGATTTTAAAGATCTAATAAGTTAAATATTTATAAACTTGAGACTGGTTATTATATAGTTTAAATCAAGTGATGAAATAATAAAAATGGATATTGGTAAATAAAAAATATATTTCTAAAGGCGAGTTTTTTAACTCGCCTTTTTTTTGTTTCAGAATTAAACGAAATTAATAATTTATTCTACACAAGATCAAAATCCACTACATGTGAATAATATAAGTTTTCCAAAAAGTTTTGTAACACTTTTCGCCCTAAACATAACCACCTTTGTATTATAACAAAAACAAATGAAAATGAAAAACTCGAACAAACTGATTTTTGCTTCTTTGGTATTAACTTTTATGGCATTCAATAATGTTAAAGCACAGGACAATGTAACAAAATTTGGTGTTAAAGGAGGCGTAAACTTCTCTAATCTTTATACAGATAATGCAGATGACGAAAATGTATTAACAGGCTTTAATATTGGTTTATATGCCAAAGTACCTGTAACAAACTCCATTTCCATTCAACCTGAAGTATATTACACTGGAAAGGGTGCTGAAGTAGTTTACAACAATGCACTTGCCAATGGAACTGCGAAATTCAAACTAAACTATATTGAAGTTCCAGTTATGTTAGTTGCGAATGTTACAAAAAATTTCAACGTGCAAGTAGGTCCTTATGCAGGATATTTAATTAGTGGTAAAACTACTAATGAATCTAACAACGGTACTTTTAATTTCGAAAATAATATAAACAAAGACGATTTTAATAAAATTGATGCTGGAGTTGCTGCGGGTCTTGGGATCGATTTGGAAACTGTAAGTTTTGGAGTCCGTTACAATTACGGTCTTACGAAAGTAGGAAAAGAAAGAAGCTACAGTGGAACAAATTATACTTTTCCTGACGGAAAAAATAGTGTCTTAAGCTTCTACGGTGCATTTTCATTTAATTAGCACAAAAAAACATTGCAAGTAAAAAAAAACATAAAATACTAGCATACAGTCAATTAATTTTTTTAAATTTAAGTAATAATTAATAATTAACAATTAAAAAACAAAAATCATGAGCAATTTACTTTACACCATCGCAGTCATTTTAATTATTTTTTGGGCAATTGGATTCTTCGCATACAGTGCTGGTTCAATTATACATATCCTACTGGTTATTGCAGTTATAGCAATAATTTTGAGACTTATTCAAGGACGACGATTATAATCAAATCAAATTTAAACATTAAAAAATACAATTATGAAAACAGATAAAGTAGTATTAGGGATATTAGGTGGTGTTGCTGCCGGAGCATTATTAGGAATCTTATTTGCTCCTGAAAAAGGAGACAAAACAAGAAGAAGAATTATGGATAAAAGTAATGATTATGCTGACGAGTTGAAAGACAAATTAGATACATTGCTAGGAACCATGACTGATAAATATGAGAAAATTTGGAAAGAAGGCGAAAATTTAATCGCTGAAGGAAAATCAAAATTTCAAGATTTAAAATCAGAAGGAACTTCTAGATTTGATGATGCGAAAGCAGAAGGAAAATCAAAATATGAAGAGGTAAAATCTGAAGGGAAATCAAAATTTGAAGATTTTAAAAGTGATATAAAAAATTCAAATATTTAAAAATATTTGAGTCAAAAAATTCATTATAAAAATAAGCTTAAAATTAAAATCATGGACAATAGAGCAACAACAATAGAAATGCTTTTTGAAAAAGCAGAGGTTTACACTAGAACAACTGTAGAATTAGCAAAGATGAACGCTATTGATAAATCTGCGGATGTTTTATCCTCACTTCTCTCAAGGTTAACCGTTATTATTGTTGTTGCTATGTTTGCCCTGTTGCTAAATATTGGTCTTTCTTTATGGATTGGCGAATTACTTGGTAAAACATATTATGGGTATTTTGCAGTTGCCGGCGCATACTTTATTTTAGCGATTGTCATCAACAGCTTTAAAGATGAATGGATTAAGCTACCTGTGAGTAATTTCATAATTATAAAAATGTTAAAAAAGAAATAATATGAAAAAGACAAACGAAACTGATACTTTGAATGAAACTATTTCTTTATTAGAATATAGACAAGCTTATGAATTAAGAATACTTAAAGAACAGTTTGAACTAACTTATGATAGTTTGAAACCTTTAAACTTGATAAAAAGTGCCTTCAGTGAAATGACAACTTCGTCAGAATTAAAAGGTAATTTAATTAATAATGTTATTGGTATATCCACCGGATATTTGACTAAAAAACTTCTGGTTGGATCAACACATAATCCATTCAAAAGAATCTTAGGAACCGCAATACAATTTGCGATAACCAATCTGGTTACAAAGAATAAAGAGCATTCAAAATTGAGAGAAATTGAAGAATAAATAACAAATTTATTTTTTGATTAATTAAAAATACTTAAATTGTTAAGTATTTTATTTTTTGTAGATTTAGCAAGTGCAATGGTTTCAAATGCTACCCTAAAAAATGAAGTCAAACAACAGTTTGATTTATTTTTTACTAATGATTTTTTTTCTTAAAAACTTTTAATAGAAAAATAGTGATTACACCAAAAAAAATTGAATTAACTAATTATAGTAAAAACTTTTCTTTTCAAAATAAGGAAAAAGAAAAACCAGCTATACCATTAATTATAACTAATCAAGAATTGGCGTATCAAAACCAAGAAATAGTTAAGCGAACATCTGAACTTGTCATTGCAAAGGAGGAACTTGCGCTTCAGAGCGAAGAAAAAGAAAAGAGAGCGGCAGAGCTAGTACTTATCAATAAAAAAATTGCCTTCAAAAATAGAGAACTGGCCATTAAAACGGCAGAACTAAATATTGCTAATCGAAAGCTTACCTTTCTAAATGAAGAAAAAGAAAAAAGTTATGCTGACTTTATTGTGGCAAACAAAGAACTCGTGTTTCAAAACCAAGAAAAAGAAAAAAGAGCTGCCGAGTTAATAATTGCTAATGAAAAACTTGATTTCAAAAATAAAGAAAGAGCATTTCAAACTGCACAGCTTAACATTGCTAATAGAAAACTTCTTTTCCAAAATCAAGAAAAAGAAAAACGTGCGGCTGAGTTAATTATTGCGAATCGTGAGCTTGCTTTTCAAAATACCGAAAAAGAAAAAAGAGCTAAAGAGTTAATGACTGCAAATAAAGAACTTAAAAAAGTTCAAGGATATCAAAAAGAGTATATAAAAGGACTGGAAGAAATGATGTTTATGACTTCACATAGAGTTCGACAACCTATTGCTAATATTTTAGGACTATCTCAAATCCTAAATAAAAATACTAATTCACCAGAAGAACATCTAGAGTATTTAGATTATATAAAACAATCTGCTTTATCTCTTGATACCTTTACCAAAGACCTTACCTTATTTATTTTCGAACTTGGAAAAAAAGGAAAACAAAATTTATAGAAAACTGCATTTTTATTTTCAAATTGTCGACTTGTGAAATTCCAATTTTAAAAAATAGAATCTAATTTTTTTTGCTTTACTCCTTAATTATAAGCTCTTTCTTTTTATTTCACAACTACGAATTTATATAATTTTCAAAACCTAAGCTTTTTGAGCATCCTCAACAATTTTTGGAATAATCTTGTAAAGGTTTATGTCCAAAAAAAATATATTCTCTGCTTATATATTTACTCTTCCTGTTTAATAGACTTTATTCTTTTTGCATTTTTTAATTTGGTTCTTAAATAATTGCAGAATAATCCTGTTCACTACTCCAAATGCTTTTCGCAAATAAAAGATTACAATTATTTTGGTTTAAATTTTAGACTTTTTTTAGGTTTTTTTTCAATGATTTTTAGGGTTCAAATACCTTCAAAACCTATCAATTAATCTAAACAACTGATTTGTAGTATTTTAACAAAATATTAATAAGTGAATTTTACAAGTTAATTTTTGAATACTACAATAGATTATTCTCTTAACAGGGCCACCTTTGGTGCACATAATTCTTAACCTATAATCAAAGATAAAATGAAAGCTAAAAATTTACTATTAACTCTAGCAATCGTACTTATTGCTTTAATTTCTGGATGTTCCTCAGATCAATCCATGGATACTACGGCAACAGTTCCAGTTGTGAATGTTACTAGCCCTTTAAACAGCGCTATTAACACACCTTTAGACCAGGTAATTGCGGTGACCTTCAATGAAGCGATCAACCCAAGTACTACTCAAACAGTTTTTACGTTACAGCAAGGGACTACAGTGGTTCCAGGAACAGTTTCTACTAATGGTGCAACCATAACTTTTACGCCTGCTTCACCGCTAGCGCCAAACACTACTTACACCGCTACAGTAACAGTGTCGTCTGTAGATTTATTAGGTCATGCGACTTTACAATCAACGAACACATGGACGTTTAGTACTGGTGGATTTGTAACTCCATCTGTGAGCTCTACTGACCCAGCACCTAATGCTACAGGAGTTTTTATTAATAAAAACGTATCTGCAACATTTAATATGCCAATGAATGCTTCAACAATAAATGGAACAACATTTACTGTAATGCAAGGAACTACACCAGTTGCAGGAAATGTATCTTATGACGGAACAAATGCAATTTTTAATCCTAACGTTGATTTTGCAATTAATACCCAATATACTGCTACTATTACAACTGGAGCAAAAAATATTCAAGGTACTACAATTGCCAAAAACTACGTATGGAAATTTACAACTGGTAGCGTTTTAGCTGCTAAAGTTTTATCAACTGATCCTTTAAACAATGCTACAAATGTTGCTGCCAACAAGGTAATTACTATAAACTTCAGTATGCCAATGGATGTATCGACATTTACTAGTGCAAACATTACCTTAAAATCAGGTACTACAACAATTTTAGGTAATTTAACCTACAATCTTACGAAAGACGTGGCTTACTTTACGCCTTCATCTAATCTTTTATTGAATACTACTTATACAGCTACTGTAACAACTGCCGTAAAAAATGCAGCTGGTGTTCCATTAGCTAATAATTATATTTGGAGTTTTAATACAAACGTACCTGTAACTGGTTCACTTGTAGATCTTAAATCGGTTGCAAGATTTGGAATTATTTCAGGAGTTGGAGTTAGTAATAACGCTGGCTTCAGTCAAATACGTAACATGGATGTAGGTATTAGCCCAGGTGTTCGTTCTTCAATTACAGGTTTTCCACCTGCAACAATTGTAAACGGTGCAATCTATGCTTCTGATGATATTGCTCCAGCTGGAACAGCTGCTATGTTAACTCAAGCAAAAAAAGATCTTACTGATGCCTATCTTTTCGTTGAAGGAGCTTCTTACTCTGCACCTATTGGAATAGCAGGCGATCAAGGAGGAAAAACTTTAGTTGCTGGTATCTATAAATCAACCTCTACACTTTTAGTACAAAATGGTAATTTAACACTTAGCGGTAGTGCAACTGATGTTTGGATTTTCCAAATCGCATCTGCTTTTACAACTGTAGGTGGTGCCGGTGGAAATATTGTTCTTGCAGGAGGAGCTTTAGCTAAAAATGTGTATTGGCAAACTGGAAGTTCAGCGACAATTGGAAACTATACAAATTTTCAAGGAAACGTATTGGCTTTACAATCTATAACAATGGGTAGCCATGCAACTGCAACAGGAAGAATGCTTGCCAGAAATGGTGCAGTAGTAATGACTGATACAAATATTATTACAAAACCGTAATTATAAAAATTAACACATAAATAAAAATGAAAACTAAAAAGTTATTATTAACATTTGCCATCGCATTATTTGCTTTGATTTCAGGTTGCGCAACCGATGATTTCGTTGAAACAGTTGGCGTGTGTCCTGTAGTGGTTTCAACGATTCCGGCTCCTGGAGCAATTGGAGTTCCTTTGAACCAAATAATTTCAGTGACCTTCAATGAAGCGATGAATCCAGAAACGATTCAGACCTCCTTTACGGTTGAGAACGGAACACCTATTAGTGGAAAAATTACCTATTCCGGTAATGTCGCAACATTTACTCCAGGTGCTTTGCTTGCAGCAAATACAGTGTATACAGGAAGAGTAAAAACTTCTGCTAAAGATATCAATGGAAATGCGTTACAAGTTGAGTATGTTTGGAAATTTTCTACTGGTGTAGCACCTTTTGTTACGCTAACTGATCCAGCACCACTAGCTACTAATGTTCCTTTAAATAAAATAATTACTGCAACTTTTAACACGGCTATGGATCCGGCAACCTTGGTTGATCCGGCGACAACATTCACAGTAAAAGAAGGTTTAAATTCAATTGCAGGTGTAGTTACTTATTCAGGAACAATGGTTTCATTTAAACCAACGCTTTTATTATTACCTGGAAAAACATATACAGCTACTATATCAACCGCAGCTAAAAATGTTGCAGGTGTACCAATGGCAAGCAATTATACCTGGACATTTTCAACACCAATTGTACCTTTTGTAGTATCTACTGATCCTGCGCCACTTGCAATTGATGTTCAATTAAATAAAACGATTACAGCTACGTTTAATATAGCGATGGACCCTGCAACATTAGTAGATCCTGCTACAACATTCTCTGTAAAAGATCAATTAAATAATAACATTGTGGGTGTTGTTACTTATTCTGGATTAACGGCTTCATTTAATCCAAATCTGCCTTTATTATCTGCGAGAACATATACTTGCACGATAACTACTGCAGCTAAAAGTACATCAGGTATACCAATGGCAACTAATTATGTATGGACCTTTTCTACAGCCCTACCAGTTTCTGGTGGTACAATTCCGCCAGCCGCATCTGGTGTAACTATGGGAGCTTTCGGAGGAAATGCCGGAATTACCAATCAAGGTTTATTTACAAGAATTAACAATGGAGGAATTGGTACTACCGCTGCCGCATCTTTAATAACAGGTTTCACAGATCTAACTAATGGTGCTGTTTATACTGTTACACCTTTAAATAATGGACTCGTACAAGGTGGAATTACAGTTGGTTCAGCAGCAGCTCCTGAATTAGTTAAAGCTAATGCAGCTTATAATAGTATTTCTCCAGCTTCAAAACCAGGTGGTATTGATCCGGGTGCAGGTGAACTAGGTAGGTTAACTTTAGCCCCAGGTATTTATAAAGCTGCCAGTGGTACTTTTAAAATTACAAATGGGGATCTTACTTTAGATGCTCAAGGTGATCCTGATGCAGTTTGGATTTTCCAAACGGCTGCAGCATTAACAGTTGGAGATGCAGCACCAAGCAGTGTAAAACTGTTAAACGGAGCTCAAGCTAAAAATGTATATTGGTATGTAGGTAGTACAGCAGTAATTAACTACGCAGGTGGTGGAGTTATGGTTGGAACTATTATCGCTAATTCTGGAGTGACATTGTCTAATCCTGCAAACAGTACTAACGCTGTTCTTCAAACTGTGTTAAACGGTAAAGCGATATCCTTAGTTTCTTCAGTTACTATGGTAAATACAATTATTAACGTACAATAATTAAGTACGGGATAGTTGTAAAACCAAATAATTACATCCCGTCTTCGGGCGGGATTTATCTAAAAAATGAAATAATTAAAATATAAAAATGAAAGCAAAAAATAATAGTAACGTGGGATTATGCTTAGCATATTCTCCTAATAAACTAACTATCAAAAGTGTTGCAATAATTGCTTTATCATGGTTAAGTTTTCAAACTGCAGTTCAAGCGCAGGAAGCACAAGCAATTAAATACACAAAACCTTCTTGGTTTTTTGGAGTAGCTGGTGGTGCTAATTTTAATTTCTATCGCGGTTCCACTCAACAAATGAATGCTGATTTTAAATCGCCAGTTGCGTTTCACGATGGTTTTGGTACTGGACTTTATATTGCACCTCTTTTAGAATTTCACCGTCCTGAATCAAGATGGGGTTTTATGTTGCAAGCAGGATATGATAGCCGTAAAGGCAAGTTTGACCAAGTTGTTACTCCATGTGACTGCCCAGCAGATTTATCAACTAAACTGAGCTACGTTACCGTAGAGCCTAGTTTGCGTTTTGCGCCATTCAAAAATAATTTTTATTTATATGGAGGTCCGCGTTTGGCTTTCAACATGGATAAATCATTTACTTATCAGTTAGGTGTTAATCCAGCTATCCCTACTCAAGCAGCAAGTCCTGCAGTAAAAGGCGATTTTGATAATATTGACAAAACTCTTATTTCAATGCAAATTGGAGCAGGATATGATATTCCACTTTCATCAGATAACAACAAGACTCAATTTGTATTGTCTCCTTTTGTTTCTTTCCAACCTTATTTTGGTCAAAATCCACGTTCAACTGAAACATGGAATATAACTACTGTGAGAGCAGGTGTTGCACTTAAATTTGGACAAGGAACAAATATTCAAGAATCTACAGATTTAGTAAAGGATCGTGAAGTTCAATTTTCTGTTGATTCTCCAAAAAATGTTGCAGGAGAACAAAGAATGAGTGAAATATTGCCACTTAGAAACTACGTGTTTTTTAATATCGGATCAACTGAAATACCAAGTCGTTACGTTTTATTAAATAAAAATCAGGTTAAAGATTTTAAAGAAGACCAATTGGAAGTTTTTGCACCAAAAAATCTATCAGATCGCTCAAAGCGTCAGATGGTTGTTTATTATAATGTATTAAATATACTTGGTGATCGTATGCAAAAAAATCCTTCAGCAACTATAACTTTAGTTGGTTCATCTGAAAAAGGTACTGAAGATGGTCTAGCGATGTCAGAATCAATCAAAACCTATTTGGTAAATGTATTTGAAATAAACCCATCTAGAATAAGCACTAAAGGTCAAAGCAAACCAGCTGTTCCATCAGAACAGCCAGGCGCAACATTAGAACTTGAACTACTTCGTGAAGGAGATCGCAGAGTTACCATTGAAAGTAATTCTTCAAATTTATTGATGGAATTTCAAAGTGGTCCTGATGCACAATTGAAACCAGTAGTAATTATGCCTCTTCAAGAAGCGCCAGTTGAAAGTTACGTTACAATCAACAATAAGGGAGCTAAAGATGCATTGTCTACCTACTCTATTCAAATGACTGATGAACAAGGAAAAGTACAATCTTTTGGACCTTATACAGAAGACGTGGTAACTATTCCTGGAAAATCAATTTTAGGAAACAGAGCAGAAGGTGATTTCACTATGAAAATGGTAGGTCAAACCAAAAGTGGTAAAGTGATAGAAAAAGAAACTCCAGTTCATGTAGTTCTTTGGAAACCCGCTACAATTGAACAAGGAATTAGATATAGTATTCTTTATGAATTTAATAAAGCAAAAGCAATCACAATCTATGAAAAATACCTTACTGATGTGGTGACACCTAAAATCCCAGTTGGAGGAATGGTTATCATTCATGGTCATACTGATATTATTGGTGGAGAAGCATATAACCTAAATTTATCTGCAGCTCGTGCAAATGATGTTAAAACCATAATTGAAAGCGCTTTATCTAAAGCTGGCAGAAATGATGTGAAATTTGAAGTGAACGGATTTGGAGAAGATGAAAATAAATCTCCTTTTGAAAACAAAACTCCAGAAGAGCGTTTTTATAACCGTACAGTAGTTATTGATATAATCCCTGTAAAATAACAGTTTAACTATTTTTTACAGAACATATTTTTCAGAATGCAAAAAAGGATAGAAACTCAAAATTCTATCCTTTTTTTATGCAATATAAAATCATAACTAGTTACTATTAGGTAGATTAAAAGCGCTACTAAATCTATTACTGGTAAAAAAATAATAAATTAAAACAGTAAAATTTATTGAATAAAATTTGAAAGGTTAAAATTTAACAAAAAAATTACTATTTTTACTCTACACTTTTATTCAAATATGAACGCTAACGAGAAAATTTTAATTAAATTTTATACTGCTTTTGCAAATGCAGATGCTAAATCGATGTGCACCTGCTACCATCATGATATAAAGTTTCGAGACCCTGTCTTTGGTTTATTAAAGGGAAATGATGTATGCGACATGTGGAAAATGTTAATTAAGAATAATAAAGGAGAAATAAAAATCGAATTTGATGAAGTAAAAGCAACTGAATATCTTGGTTCCGCAAAGTGGGTTGCAACTTATAACTTCAGCAAAACCAATCGAAAAGTTGTGAATTTAATTAAGTCCGAATTTCAATTTAAAGATGGTTTAATAATTAAACATACCGATAATTTTGACATATGGAAATGGACCAAGCAAGCATTTGGAAGTACCGGTTATTTATTTGGATGGACTGGTTATTTTCAAAAAAAGATACAAGAACGAGCTCTATTGTCGTTGAAGAAATATAAAGAAACTAAAGATGCTCATTGAAACATTAAAAACTCTTTTTAACAGAGACTTAAATCAGTTAAAAAAGGAAATTGAGTTGTATCAGAATGAAACTGACATTTGGTGCGTCCAAAAAGGAATTTCAAATTCAGCCGGAAATTTGTGTTTGCACTTAATAGGAAATCTGAATACCTATATTGGAGCTGAATTTGGAAAAACAAACTATGTCAGAAACAGAGCACTTGAATTTTCGCTTAAAGATGTTCCAAAAGCTGAATTACTTAATAAAATTGAAGAAACTAAAACTATTGTTGACAACGCACTTCGTTCTTTAACGGATGAAATGCTACAAAATGAATATCCGCTTTTAGTCTTTGAAACAAAAATGACAACTGAATTCTTTTTGATTCATTTAACTACTCACCTTGCCTATCATCTTGGCCAAATAAATTATCACCGACGATTGTTGACGTCTTAAAATATCCCAACTATATATCTAAGGATAAATACGTCGATATAATTAATTATTAGTACTTTTAATACTCATTGTCATTTATACTGCAATGCATTAATTGATAGGTACGAAATAAAAGTTATATACGATAAAAGTATGATACCGTTTCCAAATATACCAACTCTAATTACTTCCAAAAAAACATTTTCTGTTTTAGAGATTCTTCAGTTAATTGTATTTGCGTCTATGCTCCTTTACTTTGGAAAAACACTTTTTATCCCTTTAAGTTTTTCATTGCTTAATAGCTTTATTCTTTATCCAGTTTGCAAATGGATGGAAACAAAAGGAATAAATAAAGGATTATCTATTAGTATTTCCTTGTTTTTTGTGACAATTCTTGCTGGTGCAATCATTTATCTACTTGTGGCACAATTGATGGAATTCTTCAATGAATGGCAATTATTAAAAAGTAAACTTATAGATGCGGTAACTCAAATTAGTATTTTTATAACGGAACGCTTTGGTATAAGCGACGAAAAACAAGCAGGATTTCTTAAAACTACCATCGATAATTCCGGATCCGAAGCTTTTTCATTGCTAAGAAATACCGCCTATTCCCTATCTGAATCCTTTTTTTATCTTTTAATGATTCCTGTTTTTTCAGCTCTTATACTATATCACCGTAAACTTCTATCGAAAGCGCTATATCATATTTTCCCAAAGGAGAAAAAAAATGTTATACATGAAATTTTGGTTGAAACTATTCACGCTTATTATAATTTTATCAAAGGGATGATAGTAGTGTATCTAATAGTTGGAATTTTAAACAGTGTAGGATTGGCAATCATTGGTATCCCACATCCTTTTCTATTCGGTTTTATCGCTTCGATACTGACATTTATACCCTATGTAGGGATTATGATATCGTCACTTTTACCAATCACAGTTTCTTGGATAACCTACAATTCTATTTGGTATCCTCTAGGAGTTATACTTGTATTTTCTATTGCACAAGTACTCGAAGCCTACATAATATTCCCTTTTGCCGTTGGAAGCCGGTTAAAAATAAATACACTTGTCATTATAATTATGATACTTGTAGGAGGCATTTTATGGGGTGCAGCAGGAATGATTCTTTTCATTCCGTTCATAAGCATCGTAAAATTGATTGCGGATCGTACCCCTAGTTTAAAAACGCTATCGGTACTACTGGGTGATGGAGAAGATACAAAAATCTAATTTAATACACTTTTTACAAATTGAAATCAAACGACCAATTCACCTCTTTTTCATACCACAATTGCCCCTTTGAAACTGCTAATGGGCAGTCAAAATTATTAGTATAAAGTGCTCCTGTCCCTAATCCTTGAGGCATCAAATTGTGCTGTAAAAAGGTCCACTGTGCAATAGCATTAAGACCAACATTACTCTCCAAAGCAGACGTAATCCACCAACCGATTTTATGCTTTTCAGCCAATGAAATCCATTCCTGAGTACCACGAAAACCGCCCACAAAACTAGGCTTTAAAATGATGTATTGGGGCTTTATTTTGACTAGCAATTCCTCTTTTTCTGACACTGTAAACACACCAATCAGCTCTTCGTCCAATGCAATTGGAAAAGGAGTGGTTTTGCACAGCTCTGCCATCCTGTCAGTATGGTTTTTTTGTATCGGTTGTTCAATGCTATGCATTTTAAATTCAGACAATTGATTCAATTTATCTAAAGCTGAATTTAAATCAAAAGCACCATTCGCATCGACCCTTATTTCGACTTGTTCGGGAGTGAAATGTTCCCGAATAAATCGTAATAATTGTAATTCTTTATCAAAATCTATCGCTCCTATTTTAAGTTTAATGCAATGAAAACCATCCGCTAGTTTTTCCTCGATTTGTTGCTTCATAAAAGCCTCAGTTCCCATCCAAACCAAACCATTAATTGGGATTGATTTTATGCCATTCGTAAAGTCCGAAGGAAACAACAAAAAAGGAGTTTCACTTGCCAAAGATTGAAAGGCCATTTCGATGCCAAATTGTATCGATGGAAACTCCAATAAAGACTCCCAAAGCACGTCTTTTCCTAAGTGAATATTAGCGCAAGTCCACTGCAATTTTTCTTCATAATCCGGTCGGTCATCGATACTCAATCCACGAAGAATTCCGCACTCGCCTATCCCTTTTTTATCCTGTTGTTCCAAAATAATAAACCAAGTTTCTTTTTCATTCATCACACCGCGAGAAGTTCCCGAAGGTCGTTTGAAATTAAGAATGTATTTGTGATAAGTTGCTTTCAAAAAGTTATGAATTATAAATTATGAATTCTTTTAATCTGGTAAACTTGTATCTAATTAATTTTTTCAAAAATTAAATGCCCTTAAATTACTTAAAAGGTAAAACAAATTAACCGCTTCTTTTAAACATAGAAGAGCTATAAGTTTTAAAAAAAGTCAAACTACTTTTCCATCAACTTCAAAACTCTTTTAAAATCATCATTCTGAATTCCTGATTTTTTGAATGTCTCAAAGTCTTGTCTTACTTTTTCAGCCCAGCTCAAACTATCCGTTACGTTTTGCGCTTGATATTCTTTGTAAATCGCTTTGGCAGATGAATAGTTTTTGTTTAATAAATAAGCATGCGCGAGATTCAGTTTTATCAATAATTCCGAATCATCAAGTTTCTCACCTTCTTTGAGGAATTTAATGGCTTTCCCGTATTGTTTCGTTAGAATGTAACTGTTTCCTATTGCATTATAATCCAAAGCAGTTGCTTTCCCGTCATTAATTATTGTGTTTAATTTCGCTATAGCTGCTCCATACAACCCTTGTTTTGTCAAATCAGTAGCTTGTTTACGCAAACTGCTGTAAACAACATTAGAAGCGCCAGTTTCATCAAAACATTTTTTTCCAAAATCTTTAAAAGCTTTGGAACGCTCGATGGCTAATAATTTTTGAAATTCCTTAAACTTATATTTTGTCTGTATTTTATCCAAAATACAAACACAGAAATCATCTGAATTGGTCATTTTTTGAGCCAAATTCGATGTCTTACATTGATCAATAATAGTCTTTTTGTTTTCAGCACTCCAACCTCGACTGAGTTTAAGGTCAACCCAAGGCACTACTTCAAGAATGATTTTCTGATTCATGATCCAATTCTTGCTTTCGAAACCAAACCATAAATTTCCAGAATTCGATTTCATACAAGCCGATTTCTCTGTAGAAAGTCGTTTAGCATCTTTACTAACTGGTGTATCCTGAACTAAACACGCGTCAGTCGTTTTTCCATCTTTTTTATATTTGGAAGCTAATTCTTCTTTTGAAAAAATTGCATATTTGCATTTATCATCTCCTGAGATTTTAGATAGTATAAAAACGGCTCCGGCAGAACCTTGGCTGATACCTGTTGGATCCGGAATAGCTTTTAATACCGAAACCAAACTACCCGCCATTTGTTGGTTCTGATCCAAAAGTGTGATTCTGTACACCACTTCTGTAGTTCCAACAGGGAAATCTTGGGTTTTAATCACAATTATGTTTCTTGCTGAAACAGAAATTTCTTCGGTAGTGGTACGATCTTTATCCCAATAGCCGTCTTTTTGTGAAAAAGCGGACTGAAATACAAACGTTGTAAATAGTAGAAAAAAAACTTTTTTAATATTCATGTTCTTGATTAACGTGGTTTCATAGCCCAGATAGCAGTGGAAATCCTTTTTATTTTTTCTTTAAAAATAAAAAGATTGCAACGGATAGCTGGAATAGCTCCATATTACTAAATTGTTGTCGAAAATAAAATTACAAGTCTATAGAACTTCCTATTTCCAATAGCATTAAATCTTTTCCTTTATCGAAGAATTTACGAATCGCAGCCTCATGATCGATTTCTATATAACCGAAAGTGTCGTAATGGTAGCCTAAAATCTTGTCACAAATCACAAAATCAGACGCAATAATAGCGTCTTCAACATTCATCGTAAAATTATCACCGATAGGCAGAACAGCCAAATCAAGTTTGGTACGCATTGGAATGAGTTTCATATCCATAGTCAGCGCTGTATCGCCAGCAATATAGATATTTTTATGTTCACCTTCAATTACAAAACCGCCAGGATTTCCGCCATAACTGCCATCAGGAAATGAACTGGAATGAATTGCATTTACATATTTTACTTTTCCAAAGTCGAAATTCCAGCTTCCTCCATGATTCATGGGATGGGATTGAAATCCTTTTTTGGAATAATGTCCTGCTATCTCGGCATTGGATACAATTACCGCATTTGTCCTGCGGGCAATGGCTTCGACATCCAGAATATGGTCGCCGTGTGCATGCGTTAGCAAAATAAAATCGGCTTTTAAAGTGTTGATATCGATATGTGCTGCTTTTGGATTAGCAGAAATATAAGGATCGACCAAAATGTGTTTCCCACTTACCTCGATTCCCAAAGAGGCATGACCGTAAAATGTTATTTTCATGAATATAAGTTTTTGAAATTGAAATTGACTTTTGGAATTGAAATTAACTTTTGACTAAGAATTATTAACAATCAAATCAGAAAAAAAGAAAATCATACACAAGGCCAATAACACCGAAAGTGCAAAAGTGCTTAAAGCTAATTTTTTTAATTCAGGATCTAATGCTCTAGCATCTTGGTTTTTATAAACCGTTATTAAATGCTTGGTTAAAGGAATGTATGCCAATAAATATATATATTGATCAAAATGAAAATGACTTAGTAATGAGAAAACAACTATCAAAACCATTGCAGTGATTATCAGGAAATAATGGTATTTTTTAGCTTTGGCTCCGCCAACTTTTACGACGATTGTGTTTTTGTTTGATTTCCTGTCCGAAGCTTCATCTCTCATATTGTTCAAATTCAAAACTCCCGTACTCAATAATCCGATGGCGCTTGCGGGTAAAAACAACACAAAATCCAGTTGTTTTGAATATAGAAAATTCACGCCTAAAGTACTCACTAAACCAAAAAACACAAAGACAAACAGATCTCCAAACCCACGATATCCATAAGCCGTATTCCCAACCGTATATCTAATTGCCGAAACAATAGATAATATTCCTAAAACTAAAAAAAATAAAGAATACCAGATATTTGTATCTGCAAACGCATAATAAATCAATAAAATGGCAGCGAGTAACGTCAATAATGAGGTGATTATTATTGCACGTTTCATGGCTTCAGGCGAAATTACACCGCTTTGTATGGCGCGTTTTGGCCCTACTCGATCTTCATTATCAGTTCCTTTCATACCATCGCCATAATCATTGGCAAAATTAGAAAGTATTTGAAGTCCAAGTGTAGTCAAAATGGCAAAACCAAAGATCCTCCAATTGAAGACTTCTGTCGGAGTGAGTATATTATCTGTTGGGTTTGCCAATGCATACATGCTTCCCACTATAATTCCGGATACTGATAATGGTAATGTTCGCAATCGTGCGGCTTGAATCCAGTGTTTCATTTTATTTTGTTTTAAAATATGTTTTTTACCACGAAGGCGCTAAGTTTTTATACGTTTTTTTTTGCCACGAAGGCGCTAAGGCACAGAGTTTCTCTTTGATGTCTGCAAGACTGTAAACTGCGACTATAAACTGTTTTAAAAAAATTACATCCAGTTGCTATTGGACGTTTCTATTTCGTACAACCAAAGGTTGACATATTTTTTAATTGTTGCAAAATTACCCAATTGAAAAGCAATTGTACCACCTGCAGTATGTAAAGTTAGGGAGCCTATGTTTAAATTTTTATGCCAAAAAAGTTGCGAGGTCGTAATCGCCTGAATTTTACTTAGTTCTATGATTTCATCGCTAATGTCCCAGGCGCCACTTTGCTTGATTATAAAATGATCATTTATAAAAAGTCTGTTGTTTTTGAATCTAAAAAACTGAATTAATCCAACCAATACAACATAAACCAGTACCAAATAATCTATTGAAGGCGCTTGCAAAATAACATAATCCCGCAAAAAATAAAATCCAATCAAAGGTAATCCTATTGACAAAAAAAGTGCAAAGCCTAGCTTACGAAAATTAGGTTTTAACACCACTCCTTTTGTGGGTATTTTTTCAAACAACAATTTTAGTATTGCATTACTTTCGGATTCGCTACAACCAGGAATTTCGATTGCTGATTTTCGTTCTTCCCTTTCGCCGCTTGTGGCTTGCCTGATTTTTAGTTCCAGAATATTCATTTTCTTTTGGAAATAATTTCTCGTAACTGTAGTAATCTGGACTTTTTCCGGTTTTATAATAGTGCTTTTTGTATTTAATAATCCAAAAGAAAGCAGCAGTGACCCTTTTTGTCTGGTGATTTTATAATCAAAATATCTAAAAATAATCCGAACCAAATTTATGATTAATACAGTCGCCAGCAACAATAGAATAAGAATTAGAACCGTTTGAATGATAAAATTCTTATCAATATAATTATCAATATTTTTGTCTTGCCAAACATCTCTTCCAGTAATTTTTTGAATATAATCCGAAACTGTGATAAAAAACACCAGTAATAACGAAATACTTCGTCCGTAATTAGAAGTAATTCCAACTTTCAATAAGCTTAAAAAGCTTATTTTTATAAGAGGATGTTCCGCTTCGAGTGGCTGTTCTTTTGATGTTTCTAATTCTAATTCTGTAGTTTCACTATCAACCTTTTTTACTTCATTTTCTAATAAACGAGATTTTAGTTCCAAAGCCAATTCATGAGAAATCGCTTTAATTGCGCCTTCTTTTTTATTGGTTCCGGCTGTATCTACATCAAGTTCGTAAACACCAATTAACCGTTGGATGAAGGACTGATTTATATTTACTTGTTGGATTTTATGAAGTTGGATTGCCGTTTTAGTTTTATTGAACACACCTTCGGTAATTATAAATTCGCCATTTTCGGTATCTAAAAAGAAAGTAAAATTCAAATATTTCAAATAAGACACAACTGCAATACTAATAAAAGTAATAATCGTACCTAGTAGTAGATACACTTTATTAACTTCATCAAACTTGAATAGCCAAATTACAATAATTGGCCATAAGGCTCTTGCATATTGTTGAAGTGTATAAAAAAACATGACCAAAATCCCAACAACAGATTGTCTTTGTGGCTGACTAAAATCGGTACTCATTAAAGTTGCTTTTGTATTTTACCCATCAATAACTGTTTGATTTTTTCAGCTTGTTCTTTTTCGATTCCTGGGATTTCAATATCACTGGAACTTCCTCCGGCGGTAAAGATTTCAATTTTGGCTAAGCCAAAGTAACGTGAAACCAATCCTTCATGCAAAGCCACATGTTGTATTCTGTTATAGGGAATCACAATGGTATTTGTTGCGATAATACCATGCCTAAAAAGCACATCGTGGTTTCTAAAAGCAAAACCCTTTTTGCGGAAAGCGATACGGGAAAACAATAAAATCAAACCTATTATTACAATCGTCATAATGATAAATGGCAATTCAAAACCAGATAATTCTTCGATAAAAATTAACCCAGAGGTTAGTCCTAAAGATAAAAACAAAATTAAAATTATACAATTTATCATCGTCACTTTCCAATAATTAGGATGCAAAGCCGTAAATTGAACTTCCTCAAATTTCGGAAGTTGACTGGTATCTATGGTTTCGTTTGTAAAATTTTCCATTTCTATTTTTTTATGCCACGGAGGCACTGAGGGACAAGGTTTTTATTTGATTCTGTTGAACCTGAAAACTGATTTCTGAAAACTGACCACTTCCTTAAGGCAACCACTTTTTCTCAAAATTCGGTTTTCTTTTCTCCAAAAATGCATTTCTGCCTTCCTTGGCTTCTTCCGTCATATAGGCAAGTCGAGTCGCTTCGCCGGCAAAAACCTGTTGACCCACCATACCATCATCGGTAAGATTCATTGCGAATTTTAGCATTTTAATAGCCATTGGCGATTTTTGCAAAATTTCCTGTGCCCATTCGAAAGCGGTATTTTCTAATTCAGCGTGCGGAATCACAGCATTTACCATTCCCATATCCATCGCCTCTTGAGCCGAATAATTGCGTCCCAAGAAGAAAATTTCTCTTGCTTTTTTCTGTCCCACCATTTTGGCTAAATAAGCAGATCCGTAACCTCCATCGAAACTCGTAACATCTGCATCGGTTTGTTTGAAAATGGCATGTTCTTTACTCGCCAAAGTCAAATCGCATACTACGTGCAAACTATGTCCGCCACCCACAGCCCAACCTGGAACTACGGCAATGACCACTTTTGGCATAAAACGAATTAATCGTTGTACTTCTAAAATATTCAACCGATGTTGCCCGTCTTCACCCACATATCCTTGATGCCCGCGTGCGTTTTGATCGCCACCGCTACAAAAAGAGTATACTCCATCTTTAGACGAAGGTCCTTCGGCAGACAATAAAACCACACCAATCGATGTATCTTCCTGAGCATCGTAAAAAGCACTATATAGTTCCGCGGTTGTTTTTGGACGAAAAGCATTGCGCACATCTGGCCTGTTGAAAGCTATTCTAGCAACGCCATTGCATTTTTTATAGGTGATATCTTCGTATTCTTTGACAGTGATCCAATCCATTTCAATCAATTTAAATTATTTAGCGTAAAATTAAATTATTTTTTGCATTATATCTATTCTATTTCGGATAAGGTCATGGTAATCATTCTCTGATGAAAAGCGACTAAAATGTTAAAAAATCAAAATAATAGCTAGCCAAATTAGTCGCTAATTAAAATAATTATTAATTTTAATCATTGCTAATCAATGTTGTACGGATTATTTTAGTTTGATTTAGCATTTTTTTTCACTGAATTATTAACCTAAAAAACGACTTTTTGAACACAATTAAAAATTTTGTCGCTCCTTTTTCTACGGTAATAACTTATAAAAATATTTTAAAAACCTCGACAAACGAGCAATTTAGAAAACCATTTTCCCCAATAGCAAACAAATAGAAATTTACTCCTACGGTTAAAACACAGATTACCTTTCTCGCTCATCACTAAAGTTGAGCACCGACAAAATTGTTACGAGAAATAATCTTTTGAAAGATACAAAACCAACGGCTTTAATGTAAAATTGAATATATGCTACAAAGTAAATGTTTGGACATTTAAAGACAAACCCAAATTTATTAAAGCAAATAGAACTTTATTCAATATTTTAAAAAATAGCACTCAACATACTATTTAAGAATACAAGTGAACAGATCCTTTAATAATGAAATTTAGATTATTTTATTATTGTTTTAAATTTTTGAAACAATAGTAAAAAGAGAAAGACTAACCGTTTTCGATTAGTCTTTCTTTTTTTTATTCCTTAATTAAGTAGATTCCGTCTTCCTTAATCTCGATTAATTTCTCCCTGTACAAAGCGCCTATAGCCTTCTTGAAAGTTTTCTTACTCATTTTGAGAACCGTTTTAATGTCTTCAGGATGTGAATTATCCGTTAAACGCAAGAAACCTCTACTGGCTCGCAATTCATCCAGAATTTTCTCTGCGTTAGGTTCGATACTTTGATACCCTTGAACCTGTAATGCCACATCAATTTTATTATCAGGACGAATCGTTTTGATATAACCTCGCATTCTATCACCGGTACGAATCGCATCATCATAAACTTCATCTTTATACAACAATCCTTTGTGCTTCTCGTTGATGATAACGTTAATACCTATTTCAGTAATATGCGAAACAATCAAATCAACCTCTTCTCCTTTTTCAACAGTCAGCTCTTCATTTTTAAGAAATTGATTGGTTTTACTTGAAGCTACCAGTCGATTGGTTTTTTCATCCATATAAAGGTAAACCAAATAACGTTTTCCCTTTTCCATAGGACGCGCCTGTTCTTTAAACGGCACCAGAATGTCTTTTTCCATTCCCCAATCCATAAAAGCACCAATTTGATTGATATAATTCACACGTAAAAGTGCAAATTCATTCAACAATATATATGGTTCTAGAGTTGTAGCAACTGGTCTTTCTTCGTGATCCAAATACACAAAAACAATAAGCTCCTCGCCTATTTCAAATTCGTTTGGCACGTATTTATTGGGTAAAAGTATGTCGTGAATTCCTTCAGAATCCGTTTCTGGTGTACCCAAAAACAATCCAACTTTAGTGTCACGTAATATGGTTAATGTATTGTATTTTCCTATTTCAATCATTTTCTTCTAATTTCTAAGGTGCAAAGGTACGAAGTTTGAAAATAGTAAATTAAGAAACGTTCCACAAAAAAATAAAGCTTAAATCCGCCTAATTATTCTTTCTTAGGAGCACAAATTCCCGTTATTTTTCACGAGTTGTCCCGCTCTCCGCAGTATCTTTTGCATTTGCAAAAAGGCAAACACAAAAGGATACTCGCTCCCATCGGGGCTAGATTAGAACGTTTTGTTTTTTTAGAATGATGAACTTTGAAAATATTGAATCTTCTAAGAATGAACAAATCCTAAAATTCAAATTCGCTCACAATTTCTTTTCTTTTTTACTAACTTTGAAACAAACTAAAAACCTATTAATGAAACCAACCTCAATTCTCTATTTATTCCTACTCTTATTATTATCTGCTACAACTTACGCTCAAATCACACTAAATGATCCGGTAATAAAAAAAATGGTTACCGAAGTAAAAGCGGAAAATCTGGAAGCAACGATTCGCAAATTAGCTTCTTTTGGAACCCGACATACTTTAAGCGACACCAAAAGCAACACTAGAGGTATTGGCGCGGCACAACGCTGGGTAAAATCTGAATTTGATAAATATGCTTTAGAATCTGGCGGGAGGCTTTCCTCGACCATCGATTATTTCATGATTAAAGCCGACGGAAAGCGAATTGCAATCGACAGCCAACTTGGCAATGTAATGGCAACATTAAAAGGTACTGACCCAACTGACGATCGAGTATTAATCATAAGTGGACATTTGGATTCCCGTGCTACTGATGTTATGGACGCTAAATCTGATGCTCCCGGTGCTAATGACGATGCTTCAGGAGTAGCCGCAATGATGGAACTAACAAGAATTATGAGCAAAAGAGAATTTCCTTTTACCTTAATTTTCGTGGCAGTAACAGGAGAAGAACAAGGATTATATGGTGCCAAACATTTAGCCGATATTGCTAAAGAATCCAAGTGGAATGTTATTGCGATGATCAACAACGATATGATTGGCAATAGCTTATCTAGCGGTACCAATTTAAGAGACAATACTAAAGTTCGCGTTTTCAGCGAAACAATTCCTTATCTGGAAACGGAATCCGAAGCTAAAATGCGCAAAGCTACAAACCGCGATAACGACAGTCCTTCAAGACAACTAGCCCGTTACATCAAAACAATTACCAATCAATACGTGGACCAATTAGACATAAATTTAGTATACAGAAATGACCGATTTTTACGTGGAGGCGATCACACTCCTTTTAGTCAAAATGGATTTACTGCTATTCGTTTTTGTGAAAGGAATGAAAATTACAATCAACAACATCAAAATCTGAGAACAGAAAATAACATAAAATACGGTGATCTTCCTGAATTCATGGATTTTGATTATTTGAGAAAAATAACATGTTCGAACTTGGCTACTTTCACTAATTTAGCGTGGTCACCAAAAGCTCCAGCAAACGCAGGAATCGAAGTGAAAGAACTTACTAATTCTTCAGTTTTAGTTTGGACAGCTCCAGAGGGGAAAGCAGTCTATGGTTATAACATTCTTATCAGAGAAACAGCGGCCTCACATTGGGAAAAAACAATTTTTGTTAAAGATATAAAAGCCGAAATCCCTTATTCTAAAGACAATTATTTCTTCGCCATACAATCAACTGATGAATTAGGACATTCCAGTTTACCGGTTTTCCCTTTGCCAATTCGCTAACAAAAAAACTAGTCCATAAAAAAAGCGTTCGCCTAGGCGAACGCTTTTCTATTTTTATGATGTGGGATTAATTATAAACACTCTCTTTTTTAAAGTGAACTGTCAATAAATAATAAATCACTGCTCTATATTTATTTTTGTTGGAACGACCATATTTTTCCATCACAGCATCAATTCCAGCATCTAAATTAGTTCCATCAGCAAGTCCTAACTTCTTGATTAGAAAATTATTTTTAACTGTATCCAGTTCTGATTGTTGGCTTCCGGCAACAGTCGCTGAATCGGTATTGTAAATGGAGGGACCGCAGCCAATAGTTACTTTAGTCAATAAATCCATGTTTGGACTAACACCGCATTTGTCTTTCAAATCGGCAGCATACTTCACAATTAATTCATCTCTTGCACTCATAAATAAAAGTTTAATATTTGATTATTTTTTTTATAACTCTCTCAAATTTAAACAATTAATCATATCTTTTAACAAATATTTAAAAAAAACTAAACCAATTCTTTAAAATACTGCAACAAAATACTATCGTTTTGTAATGTAGGCGTAAAAATCTCCAAAATATTTGGTTTCTCATTATGACTATACAACGCATTTAAACCCTTTGCCAGACTTGCTTCATTACTTGCAATAGAATAATCAAAACCATACATTTTTGACAAATGTTCGGCAGTCAAGCAATGAGAAGTTTCGAAAAAAGTATTAAAAACAGGAGTTTCTTCATGCCCAGGCAAAATCCTAAAAATTCCGCCGCCCCCATTATTAATCAAAATAATCTTGAAATTCTTTGGAATGTATTGGTTCCAAAGTGCATTGCTGTCATATAAAAAACCAATATCTCCAGTGATGAAAATAGTTTGTTTTTCATTGGCGACAGCCGCACCAATAGCGGTCGAGGTACTTCCATCTATTCCGCTGGTACCGCGATTGCAATACACTTCAATGGAAGGATCAATATCGATTAATTGGGCATAGCGAATGGCAGAGCTGTTACTAATTTGCAAATGACTATTTTTAGGTAAGCTTTTAATTACCTTTTCAAAAACCACAAAATCTGAAAAAGGAATTTTGGACAAATAAATTTCATGTTTCTCTTTACGCAACTTATTTACGGCATCCATTTTACTGAAATAATCACTTTTTATTCCTTTTGTCAAAGGTAAAAAAGCTTCAAAGAAAGAATTCGGATTAACATTAAAATGCTTTGTCAATGCTCCAAAAGTGTCATATGCTCTCAAAGTATCAATGTTCCAATGGTGTTGGGGTTTGTACTTTCGCAAAAAAGCTTTGATACGTTTAGAAACGATCATTCCACCAAAAGTCACCAGTATTTCCGGACGAAAAGTCTCAAAATCATCATTAGTGAAAGGCGTAATTATCGTATCAATATTATTTATAAAAGAAGGATGATGTAAATTGGATGTGGTTTCTGTCATCACCAACACTGACTCGTCTTCCGCTAGAAAATTAAGTGTTTTATCACTAATTTCATCGGGTTCATTCACGCCAACTAAAATCATTTTTCGAGTTGAATTATTCCAAATTTTGACAAATTCAGATAAATCTTCAATTGCAGGCATTGGATTTAAATTTGCAAAAGCATTCACCATTATATCGATAGAAAGTTCTGAAACCGTTTCGTATAAAGGCTCTTCAAAAGGTGCATTGATGTGAACCGGTCCCTTTTTATTCAAAGCAATATCAATCGCTTGGTTTATTTTATAATCATTTTCTTTGGAGACGGCTTCGTTTAAATTGGCATTATACAACGAATGGTTGGCAAATACATCTTCCTGACGAATCGTTTGCCCATCACCAATATCTATCTTGCTTTGCGGTCTATCTGCAGAAATCACAATCAAAGGGATTTGGCTGTAAAATGCTTCTGCAAAAGCAGGATAATAATTCAGTAATGCAGAACCAGATGTACAAACCAAAGCCACGGGTTGTTTGGTTTGTTGTGCAATTCCGAGTGCAAAAAAAGCGGCACAACGCTCATCGGCAATACTGTAGCATTGAAAAGCGGAATTGTTTACAAAACCTATTGTCAAGGGAGCATTTCGTGAACCCGGAGAAATTATGATGGTGGTGATTCCTTTGGCTAAACAAATCTGAATAATGCTTTGTGCTAAAGGTATTTTGGGGTAAATCATTTGTCTATTTTTCTGATTACAAAGTTACAAAGTTGTAACTCTTTTTCCAGTAGTTTCAGTTGATTTTTCTTAATTTTGGAGTAAAATCTTTTATAATGGAAATTAAAATAAGACCGGCCGTTTTTGCTGATATAGATACAATATTGGAAATTGTGAATCATCAAATACTTCACAGCACCTCTAATTATGATTATGAGCCGCACGATTTTGAAACACAAAAATCGTGGTTTGAAGAAAAAATGAAAAAAAATCAGCCAGTAATTGTCGCTGAATTTGAAAATGGGACTATTGGATATGCTACCTATGGTACTTTCAGAGAAAAAAATGGTTATCAACACACCATCGAACATTCTGTTTATGTTGCACAAGAATTTATAGGAAAAGGTATTGGAAAACTACTATTAGCCGAACTCATTCAATTGGCAAAAGAGCAAGGATATCATGTTATGATTGGCGCAGTTGATGCTGATAATTCAGGAAGTATTACTTTTCATGAAAAGTTTGGTTTTAAAGTGGTGGGCACTATTCGAGAAGTAGGCTACAAATTTGATCATTGGCTCGATTTGGTTTTTATGCAATTGATTTTAGAATAAGTGAATTTGTACTACAATTTGGTTCGTCTTTTATAATATGTTTGACTTTAAAAACTTTATAACTTTAAGACTTGCGACTTTATAGTATATTTGCACAACTAAAAATTTCATGGACTATACCTTACTTTCATCGCCTTTACAGGGATTTACTGACTTTCGTTTTAGAAATGCGCAAAACAAACTTTTTGGCGGAATTGATACTTTTTACTCGCCATACATTCGGTTGAACGGAAAAATGGTCATTAAACCTTCTTATGAACGAGATCTACTTCCTGAAAATAATCTTGATTTAGAGGTCATTCCGCAAGTAATAACAAATGATGCTGATGAATTTTTATTTGTGGCTAAGTATGTTCGAGAATTGGGTTACAAGGAATTAAACTGGAATTTAGGGTGTCCTTATCCTATGGTTACAAAATCTGGTATGGGTTCCGGCTTGATCAGTAATCCGGAAAAAATCAACCATATCCTTCATAGAGCCCACACAGAATCGGATATTATTGTGTCTATGAAAATGCGTTTGGGATATGAAAACAGTGAAGAAATTCTTGATGTATTACCTATTTTAGACACCTACCCAATTAAAAATATTGCCATACACGCGCGCATTGGAAAACAACTTTATAAAGGTGGCGTAAACTTAGATGCGTTCCAACACTGTATTGACAACACCAAACATAAATTGTATTACAATGGTGATATCACTTCAGTGGCTAAGTTTCAGGAAATGCAACAACGCTTTCCAAGCATTGACCATTGGATGATTGGCCGAGGATTAATTTCGGATCCTTTTTTACCCAATATGATAAAAAACAATACCATGGAATATCCTGCAAACAAAATTGAATTATTCAGTGCGTTTCACGATACTTTGTATGCTATTTATAGTGAATCTCTTTCAGGTTCCACGCATATTTTATTAAAAATGTATCATTTATGGGAATACTTTTCGGCTACATTCTCAAATCCGCATAAGGTTTTGAAAAAAATAAAAAAAGCGCAAAGTATTCGGAATTATGAAGCGGCAGTTTCGGAGATTTTCAAAAACGAAAAATTCTAAAGAAAAAAATAATCCATTAAGAAATTAAGAATAATTAAGCAATAAGTTCCACGGATACTTAATTTCTTACTGTTTATAATTTGGAATGTGTTCAATTCTTACTTAATCTATAAAAAAAATGAGAGTCTCATATGACTGAGAATCTCATTTAGATTGTTTACTTTAAAAAAATTAGCGAATTAGCGGTAGTAAATTATGCTTTAATCCAGTTTATCACTTCAGGATCTGTTACTAATGTTCTTGGTGCAATCACTTTTTCCAATTCTCCTTTTTCGTTAATAAGGTATTTTTGAAAATTCCATTCCACAGTTGAATCTTGCAATCCGTTTTTAGATTTTTGAGTCAAAAACTGATAGATGGCAGCCATGTCATCTCCTTTTACAGAAACTTTATCCATCATAGGAAAAGTTACTCCGTAATTCATTTGGCAAAAAGTAGCAATTTCTTCATTCGTTCCTGGTTCTTGAGATGCAAAATTATTCGCAGGAAAACCCACAATCACCAATCCTTTGTCTTTGTATTCTTTATAAACTGCTTCAAGATCTTTGTACTGTGGCGTCAATCCACATTTTGAAGCGGTATTTACAATCATGATTTTTTTTCCTTTTAAAGAAGCAAAATCAAAACTTTTTCCTGATAAATCTTCAACTTTGAATTGATAAATAGTTTCTTTAGCTACTAGTGGTGTACTCATTTTGGTTTCAGATTTTTGAAGTTGTGCCTGATTTTTACAGCTGAACAATAATAAAGCACAGCTGGCAATCAATAATACATTTTTCATAATTATATTTTTTATAAAATTAAACATTTATTTGTCTCATTAAAATTTATTTTGGTTAAACAGAAGTTAAATAAAAGGAAGCTTAGCGACAAACATCAACGCTAAGCTTCCAAACAAATAAACAACAAACTAATTCTGTAATTAAAACGTATACGTAATTTTTCCTTTCATAAAAAATGGAGTTCCCGGTGTAAAATGAATTTCTTCAACGCCTGCAGGTTCGTTTTGCAATCTTGATTCAGTTGCGAATTGCGTTTCTTTCCATTTGGTATTAAACAAATTATCGATAGACATTCCAATTGTTATTTTTTCATATTGGTAATTGATATTAAAATCAGATACAAAATAGCCTTTCGCAACGATGGAATTATCCTCATTAGCCGGACGACTTTTTAAATAGCGGTAATGAACTCCGCCTGAAAAACCATTTAATTTCTGGAAACTTAAACCGCCTGTTGAGGTAAAATCCGGTGCTAGCGGTATGTAATCCTGACCTTTTGGAGCATCCATACTTCTGGCATACGTATAATTTGCATCAGTATCTAAATAAAACCAATCATTCAATTGATAACGCAACCCTAAATCAACACCCATACGTTTTGATTTCCCGCTTGGCTCAATAATTCCGGCATCGCCTACATACACAAACTCTTGTTCCAAATACAAATACCATAAAGCGGAATTCACAATTAACTTAGGAAATGGCTTCCAAATAGTTCCAATATCAGTTCCAATTGCCGTGGGTAAAACCTGCTTACCGCTGTTTTGAACTACAACTCGAGTGTCATTAGAATGAAAACCCATCCCTGATTTTATAAAAAACTGTAAATTGTTATTTTCGGTATATATAAAATTCAACTTTGGAGAAATTTTCACTTTACTTTCCGACTGTGTTTTATAATCAGTTGTCAATTTATCTTGGTAATTGAATTTGAAATAATCCAAGCGAAAGGCAGGATTGATTATTAGTTTTCCAAGGTTTATTTCGGAATTTATATAACTGAATACATTTGATTCATCAATATCTCCCAATTTAATATTCTGCAAAGTAGTTCTTCTGTTTAAAGTATGCGAAAGTTCCGTATCGGTTGTAGCATCTGCCCGAAAACCAACTCCATATTGAAACGTTAAATCCAAATCATTCAGCTTCATTTTTTTATTCAGCTCGGCATTCATTCCATAAATATTTCTATTTTCTTTTTGTCTAATTTGGTCGCCATTGATAGGATCATTTAGGAAAAAAGTAAAATTAGAATACAATTCAAACTCATATTTAGAGTAAAAAGCGTTGGCTTTCAAGAACGTATTTTCGTTAATTGGTTTACTCAAACTCGCATTAAAATTAGTTCTAGAGGTTTTCCCTCCTTCAGTATCATCGACAGATCCAAATCGTGAAATCGTTCCATTATCAACCAATCGTTGTGGTATTTGTCCAGAAGCATCCCACTTACTGGAAAAACGAGAGGCTGAAATTGAAAATTTGGAATTATCATCCAATATCGCTGAATATTTTCCCAATAAATTGATTCGATTAAAATTTTGAGGCGAATCAAATGGCCCGTCTGTCAAAATATATTCAGTGGCGATATAAGCGCTCTGATTTTTTTGGTTACCCAAAAGATTAAACAACCCTACCGTTCTCAACGTATTAAATTGTCCCACTTCTAGACCGATGCTACTTTTTTCAAGTTTATCTTTGGTTTGAAAAGCAACATAACCTGCGGTTGCAAAATCTCCTTTATTGGCATAATACGTTCCTTTCCCGAAATCTATTTTTTCTACCGTTTCTGGAATTACAAAATGCAAATCGGCGTAACCTTGACCATGTGCGTGAGAAACCATATTTACCGGCATTCCATCCACTGAAATCGCAATATCAGTACCGTGATCGATATCAAAACCTCTCAAGAAAATTTGCTCCGCTTTACCTCCACCGGCATGTTGACCAATGAATAATCCGGGTACTTTTCGCAAAATTTCTTGAGAAGAATTTACCGGAGTCGTTTGCAAATCTATTTTTGAAATCACATTCATTGCCGAAAGCTTTGCCTGAATAACTACTTCATTCAAACGAAAACTATCGTCTTCCAGACTAATGATACTTTCGGATGAAGTCACAGAAAAATTCATTTTTTTATAACCCACAGCAGTTACTTTCAACGCATTTCCTACAACAGTTTTGTCTATCGAAAACATTCCAAATTCATCCGTATGTGCATGAGTTTCGGTAGTTATATTAATCAGATAGGCATTTTCTATTGGATTTCCATCCATATCCACCACTTTACCTTTTTGAATTTGACCATAAGAAGCCATCCCGAAGAAAGTAATCAGGATTATAAAAACATTTTTCATCTAATGGCTATAATTGATTTACCTTTTTGTCTAAATTAGGTCCTAATTCATAAATACTGGAAAGCAATTCTTCCTTAATGGGTTGTACTTTTACGGCTTCTTTATTAGATTTATAAATCATCGCTAAATGATATTGCACTTTTGGTTCGAATGATTTCCCAACTACATATTTTTGAGCAATTTCTAATGCTTTTTTATTTTGGCCAAGATTTAAATAAGACCACGCCAATAAATCATAAGAATCAGGAGTTGGTCGGTGATCCACTTCGACTTTTGCAATTTCAAGTGCTTTCGAAGCCGTTTCTTTTGCGTCAGCATAAATTAAAACATTGTATTTGTTATACATTGCGCCATAATTGTTGGCTTTTAGCATTTCGAAATAAGCATTTCTGTTTTCTAATTCTTTTGCTTTATCTCCTTCGAATTGGGCAATTTGAGATTTCAATAAATAAAAATCAGGCGTATTGTGAGTCACTTCAATGGCTTCAACAATTCTTTTTGCCTCTTCTGTATTTCTTTCATGTGAAAATACAATCCAGGCTATTCCTTTTAAAGCATACGAATAATTGGGATCGATTGTCAAAGTTTTTATGTAGCTGTCATAGGATTCCTGAATTCTGCCGGCATGACCGTAAAAATCTCCAAGATTTGAGTAAGACCAGATTTTAAGGACTTTATTATCTTCTTTTTCAGCAATATCTCTGGCTTTTTCCATGAAAGTAATTGCGGTTTTCAAATCACCTTTATGGTCGTTCCATTTAGCCAAACGAATTAGATAATCATAATCTCTCATATCACGCAATGCGTTCAAATTCTTTACGGCTTCCGGATAATTACCTAATTCCATTTGAACATCAAATAATAATTTTTGAGTTTCTTTCTTTCCTTCGCCTATTGCCATAGCTTTATTGGCTAAGTTCAAAGCTTCCTTAAATCGATGCTGAGCAATATAATTTCTTGCCAAAGATCGAATAGTGGAAACCTTAGAATATTTATAAGTTGCATTGGATTGCGTTAGTAAAGCTTCCGTTTTATATAAATATTTGATGTTTCCAGTATATTCAAAAAGTGCAGCATAATTTGAAGCAATTAGACTTAAGTAACTGATTTGATTAGGAGCTGCATCGAATTTCTTTTGCCAGAAATCAATTTCATCATTAGCAAAAGTCATTGATTTATTATCTTTTACATTCAAATATTTAATGTAATCTGATGTTTTTGTAATTTGAGTTGGTTTGTTACTACAGCTATAAAGTGCTATGATTGCAAAAACCAATAATGGGATTATTTTTGAAGGTTTCATAATCAATTGTTGTTTGTTTGTTTGTTTGTTTGTTTGTTTGTTTGTTTTGAAAGAAAAAAAAACAGAGCACAATTAAAATGAAAGTACCCTGTTTTTTTTAAAATAAATATTACCAGGCTGTTGCCAAATAAGGGAATGAAGTTGTAAATGTTTTATCATTTGAATCTACGTGATCAGAAGTAAGACCAGCATTAGAAGCACCTGTTGGGCCACCAAAGATTAATATTAACTCCGTATCAATAACATCATCAGCCAAAGCTCTACCTGTTAAGACATTTGTCCCATCAAAAAAAGTTGTTTTTCCTGAAGTTTTCACATTCAATACGTCAGTTGCCAATATCCCTGTAAATTGAGAAGACGTTAAACCTAAAGCATTTTTTGTATATCCAGCATTTAAAGCTAGCAATCTAGATTCAAAAATAGATTGGTATTTTGCACCCATCATTGATGGAATTGCAGCATTGAAATCATCTTTAGGTTGACCCGCAGCAATGAACACGGTATTTATAGCCGGTCTTGCCATCTGATCTTGTTGTACAAAAGTTCCAGAAAAATCAGCACTTGCCATTGGATCCGTACTATTATCGTCATTATTACAGCTTACTGCACCTATTGCGCAAACTACTGCTACCGCTATGATTTTGAATTTATTTGATTTACTCATGATATTTTTATTTAAATTTTTTCTTAATTCGTGAACTTGACGTTTCATAATTTTAAAGTTTAATAAACAATAATTGATTATTGTTTTTTCTTAGTTTCTGCCCATACATTCAAAGTACTCGCAGTACCTAACATTGCTTTTGGAACTTCTACTACTATTGAAAGTACATTTGTTCCTGCAAAAGTATCTGTACCTGGGTTTTTGAATCCTGAAGCTGTTCCACCAAGGATTGCTTTGAATTGTCCTAGGTCAAAAAAGAAAGGATCGTCTCTTGGTCCTGCGAAAAATTTCATTCCGTTTTGTGTTCCTAATATAGGAGTAGCACCGTAAGTAGAAATCGCAACAGTTCCTGAAGCAGCGCTAGATTTGATTGTACTTGATGTTCCTGTTGTTCCAGGAGCATAAGGACCAAAGAAATACATTTTGTCTCCTCTTTTAATCGCTTGAATTACTAAATCCTCCACATTATCACCTGTGTTATCAATATTAATTTCAATCATTACATTTTCATTAAATGCCGCTGCGGCTGTTGCATTAGGACTTAACAATCCTTGCGTATTTACTGCAAATACTAAGTTGTTCGTGTCTTGTCCTTGAAAAGTGTACACATCGGTAATATCTGCTGCATTACCTGTTACTGATGGAGCATCTACATGATCCGCTGCTACTAAAATTAAGCCCGAAATCGCCACTAGCGATAGACCTAATAACATTTTTGTTTTTTTCATTTTGTTATAATTTAAAAGGTTATAAAAGCATTTACGGCATTGTTTCCGTTTTGGTTTTAAAAATCATAAAAAAAAATTAATTAATATTTTAATTATTTGATAATCAATGTTTTAAATACAATATAAAAACATAATTTTTTTATTTTTTAAAAAAAATTAAAGCAGAAATTGATATAATTTACCAATTGTAGATAAGAATGTATAAGTTTGCAATAGCAAAACATAAAGGATATGACCCAAGACGAATTATTAGTGTTGATATATAAGAAAGACGATAAGGCATTTACACATCTATATGATATGTATTCCAAAAGCCTTTTTGCAGTAATTACCGTTCTGGTAAAAAATAGAGAAGAAGCCGAAGATGTTCTTCAAGATGTATTTGTAAAAATCTGGAAAAACATTGATTCCTATCATGAAAGTAAAGGTCGATTCTATACTTGGATTTTAAATATCGCCAGAAATACCTCCATCGATAAATTGCGTTCTAAAAATTTTAATAACAGTCAAAAAAACCTTTCCTCAGATAATTTCGTACATCTGTTAGACGACAGTAATAAACTCGTCAATAAAATTGATACTATAGGTATACAAGAGTTTATCAAAAAACTCAAACCGAAATGTATTCAAATAATAGATTTACTGTTTTTTAAAGGATATACCCAACAAGAAGCTTCTGATGAATTAGAAATTCCTTTGGGTACTGTTAAAACTCATAATCGAAACTGTATTAATGACTTAAGAAATTATTTAAAAGTATAATGGAAGCAAAAGAATATATAGAATCAGGTATTTTAGAACTTTACGTTTATGGTTTACTAAATGAAACCGAAAATGAACAGGTTACTATTATGGCAAAAAACAACCCCGAAATCAATGAAGAAATCATTGCGATTGAAAAGGCTATAGTGGCTTTATCTTCCAGTTTTTCACCGTTTATTTCTGCTGAGAATTTCGAAAAAATAAAAGAAAAATTAGAACTTAAACACGCCAAAGTAATTGAATTCGAACCAAGCAGAAATTGGTCTCAATACGTCGGTTGGGCCGCTGCGGTTCTTTTATTGGTTGGCATTGGCTATCAATACAATCAAATGGAGCAAACCAATAACCAAGTGGTAAATGCTACTTCCGAGAAATCAAAACTTGAGAAGGATATTAAAACTTTGGAACTGAAAAACTCGGCAAGTGAAACCAGTTTAGCAATTGTAAGAGATATTAAAAACACGGTTGTAGCTCTTGGCGGACAAGCAGTTGCGCCGCAATCTTCGGCAAAAGTATATTGGAACAAAGAAACGAAAGTGGTTTATGTAGATGCGGCAGGATTACCGGAACCACCAGAAGGAATGGTATACCAAGTCTGGGCATTAAAATTGAATCCGTTGACACCTACAAGCATCGGACTACTGGAAAATTTCAAAGTTAATGATCAAAAAATGTTTGCTGTCGATAATGCAAATGAAGCGGAGGCTTTTGGTATAACTTTGGAGCCTGCAGGAGGAAGTTTAAGTCCTACAATGGAACAACTATATACTTTGGGAAAAGTATAAATAATATCATATTTCAACATTTCAAGTTCCCAATTAAAAAGGCTAAATAGCCAACTTGGAATATTGAATTTTGAAATAAAAAAATAGCATTGGTCATCCCTTTTCAGAATTTCAACACTGAAAATTCCATGTTCCATGATCAAAAATAAGAAGATCAAATATTCATTAAAAAGTAAAAAATATTAAACACAAAAAAAGGTTCAACCGAAAAGTTGAACCTTTTTTTATGGAAATAATTCAAGAACTATTTCTTATAGTATTTTCTATATTTTGGATAGGTAACAGCTCCTATTGCAGCAATTCCTCCCAATGAATACCAAATCCAGTTTAATGAATGAGCTTCACCACTGGCATACGAATGAAGTCCAACTAAATGGAAATTCACTCCATAATACGTAAACAAAATCGATACAAAAGCAAACATACTCATCAAGTTAAAAATCCATTTTCCTCGTAAGGATGGAACAAATCGAGCATGAATCACAAAAGCATAAACCATTATACTGATTAATGCCCAAGTTTCTTTTGGATCCCAACCCCAGTAACGTCCCCAACTTTCATTGGCCCACTGTCCTCCAAGGAAGTTTCCAATGGTAAGCATGATTAAACCAATTGTCAATGCCATTTCATTGATGTAGGTGATTTCTTGAATATTCAAATCCATTTTGGCTTTGTTCTTTTCATTGGTAAAAAATATTAACAACAGAGAAACAAAACCTAATATCATTCCTAATGCAAATGGACCGTAACTGGCCACAATCACTGCTACGTGAATCATTAACCAATACGAATTAAGAACCGGCTGCAAATTAGCAATTTCCGGGTCAATCCAATTCATGTAGGCTGCTGCCAAAATCATTGCTGTAACAAAAGCAGAAGAAGCCACAGTAAGTTTCGATTTTATATCGAAAGCCAATCCAAAAAACATGGTAGCCCAAGCTACATAAATGATAGATTCATAAGCATTACTCCAAGGCGCATGCCCTGATATATACCAACGGGCGATTAAACCTATAGTATGTAAACCGAATAACAATCCAACAATAACATGCATAGAATTGACCAAAATATTCAATACTTTTCGCTCTTTCACTATTTGTAGAATAGTAAATAAAAGCATCAAAATAGCGGCTATCAAATACCAATAGGGCAATACTTTGAACACATCGTATTTATTGTACAATATCTCCAATGTAATTTTCTCTTCGGTTGGTCTCACTTTGCTTCCAAACTTTTTCTGAAAACCATTTATGCTTTCTAATAATTCATTTGCTGTTTTATAATCTTTAGTATCGGCTGCATTAGTTAAAGTCCCAAAATATAATGGCAACACACTTTTAGTATAAGTGGAATCCATTCCTTTCATCCCTGATTCATTCAATTCCAGATAAGAAATCCATTTATTATTTTCATTATTTGGAATAGGGAAAATCTTTAATATTCGGCCACTCAAGGCTGATTCCATCAGATTTACTTTTTTATCGGTTTCAATAAAGTCTTTTTCAAACTGGTTTGGATTTCCTGCTTTAAAAGCGTCATCTAAATATGGAGACAATTTATAGTTCCCTTTTTCATCAAAGAAAGCAATAAAGGGAGCGTATTTTGCTTCTTTGTCAATACCAATAATTTTTCGGATACTATCATTTCCCGCTTTGATATAAATTAATGGAACTTCAATCCATAATTTTGCATATTCCGTCATAGACAACAAAACCTGATCAGAGTTCATGCCTTTATACGTTTCCATATGGCTCACTTTTCGCAACAATTCAGACGAAAAAGTATTGATAGGCTTCATTCTTCCGCCAGCATCTTGGATTATTAATCTTCCAAATTTAGCTGCATGGTCTTCTGGAACTTTATATTTTACCAATAAAGAATCCATTTGTTTTTCATTGGGCGCCTTGTGCTGATGATCGTCTTGTTTTTGAGCAAATCCATTAAAACTTAGCATCAAAACTAAAATCGTAGTCAACTTTGCTTTTTTATTTTTTACCACTTCCAGTTTTCTTTTCAAATCAGCAAAACGAGAATACTTGGTAAACATAATCGACATCATTGCAAAAAACAACATAAAATAGCCGCTGTATGTTATGCAAGTTCCCCAAAAATCGTGATTTACAGATAATACTGTTCCTTTTTCGTCAGGATCAAAAGAAGATTGAAAAAAGCGAAACTGTTTGTAATCTAAAACATTATTCATAAAAATTCTGGCATCAAATGATTTAGTGGAATCTTGAACCGTAACCTGGCTTTCAAAAGAAGAATAACTTTTCTCGGTTCCGGGATATTTTTTAGCAATAAAATCATTCAATTTTATCTTGAAAGGCAAGACATAAGCCTTACTTCCGTAGAAAAAAGTATAATCAATTTTTCCTATTTTCACAGTTTTAGATTCTCCTATTTTACCTTTGGAACCCAGAATCGTAACCTCTTTTTGTTGTCCTTCAGCACTTACATTTAAAACTAAAGCGTCTTCATGATTCTTTGCCTTAAAGTCATTACTTGAATCATACGCAATTACTCCTTTTACAGCTGGATCAGGAAATACAAAACGCATTTCACCAATGCTGTACAAGGAACGCATCATTAATGGCTGAACATTATCTTTAGTTACTTTTCCTTGCAATTTATCTGCCATGCGCATAAAATTACCTTCAAAAGGAGTTTGGATTGTATAAGCCGCTCCAGTTGTCGTAATATTTATCGCCCCTTCGGCATATTTGTTTAATGAAAATAATACATTATGTATGTTTTGTATTTCACCCGCTTTAAGCATATGTTCGTGACGGCTGCCATCACCGGCTTCTACCACTTTCATGTAAACAACTCCTTTATTGTCCGGCTTGATAACTTCTTTTGCGCCCAAAATAAAATTTTTATATTCTACTTTAAATGGCGTATCAGCAAATTTATCTGAAATCGAAAAACTATTATTGGTAACAGGAGATAGCAATAAAGATTTTTCAAAAACTCTACGTTTCATTTCGCCTTTGTATTCACCATCTATAAAAACAGTAAGAAAGGTTTTCTCCGAAAAAACTTGATTTTCTGCAGCACCTTCGCGAATAGGCATCATTCCTTCGTAACTAATGTATCGTGTTACGAAAGCACCAAGAAGAATAAAGATGAAAGACAAATGGAGTAATAAAGTCGCCCATTTTTCTTTTTTTAATAATTGATAACGCTTAATATTTCCTATGAAATTAATCATAAAAAAAACCATAATGGCTTCAAACCACCATGCATTATAAACCCAAATTTTAGCAGTATCAGTATTGTATTTGCTTTCTATAAAAGTTCCAGTAGCCATTGCGATTGCAAAAGATAAGAAAAGGATGGCCATTAATCGTGTGGAGAACAAAATTGAAAATATTTTTTTTAACATTTGTAAGGGATTTCATTTCTTAAAAGTGCCACAAAAGTACTTAAAAATGTTGACTTCTATATTCGCACAATTGTTAATTTAATCCAAAATTAAGTCTTCTAATTTTACGGTGAAAAAAGTTAATTTGAACATCATTTTATTTTGCAAAATATCCAGAAAAGCAATAAAAAAAGCTTAATATTTTTTTGCTAATTTTGTGCTATGACTAAAGTAATAATTATCGGTTCAGGAAATGTCGCACAACATTTAATTGTTGCTTTTCAAAATTCTCAAAATTCGGGAACAGAAATCGAATTGATTCAAGTTTTTTCAAGACAAAAAGAGAGTGTCTCTCACCTACTCGATTTGGATAAAATTACAGATGACTTCGATACTTTGCTAGAAGCTGATTTGTATATCATTGCTGTTTCTGATGATGCCATTGCCGATGTTTCTTCCCAACTTCCATTCAAAAATCGTTTGGTGGTTCATACTTCGGGAAGCATTCCTTTGGATTCTCTAAATGAAAACAATAGAAAAGGTGTGTTCTATCCCTTGCAAACATTTACTAAAAACAAAGATGTTGATTTTAGAATTATCCCAATTTGTTTAGAAAGCGAAAATGCTACCGACTTTCAATTATTGGACAAAGTAGCAAAAACGATTTCTGATAAAGTTTTCGCAATCAATTCAGAACAAAGAAAAGCATTGCATGTTGCGGCAGTATTTGTCAATAATTTTGTGAATCATCTGTACCAAATAGGTCAGGAAATTTGTCAAGAGCATCAGGTTCCATTTGAAATTTTGAAACCGCTTATTTCAGAAACTGCTCAAAAAGTAATGATTCTTTCACCTGAAGATGCACAAACGGGACCTGCCGAACGCAATGACACCAATACAATTGAAGCGCATGAAGCTTTTTTATCCAATGAAAATCATGCAACTATTTATAAAACATTAACCCAATCTATACAGCACAATGGCAAGAAGTTATAAACAAATAATGAACGATATCACCACTTTTATTTTTGATGTCGATGGAGTACTAACCGATAGTTCGGTTTTTGTTACCAATGAAGGCGAAATTTTGCGCACCATGAATATTCGTGACGGTTATGCGATGAAAGCAGCTATAGAAAGTGGTTATAATGTATGCATTATTTCAGGAGGAAGCAATGAAGGTGTCCGAGTTCGACTTAGAAATCTTGGGATAACTGACATCTATTTAGGGACGCCAAACAAAGTGGAAACATTTGACGAATACACCGATGTTTACAATATAAATCCCGAACAGGTTTTATACATGGGAGATGATATTCCCGATTATCATGTGATGAAATTAGTTGGTTTACCCACTTGTCCGCAAGATGCAACTCCTGAAATCAAGGAAATTTGCGCTTATATTTCGCACAAAAACGGAGGAAAAGGAGCCGCTCGCGACGTGATTGAACAAGTGATGAAAGTCCAAGGAAAATGGATGGCTCATTTTGACGGGAAACACGATTAGACTTGCGATTTTTGATTTCAAATTTCGAAAAAACTCAAAACTTATAATCCATAACTCTATAATGAATTTTCTAAAACTAATCCGTTACCAAAACTTACTGATGCTTGCATTTATGCAACTCGTTTTCAGATATGGATTTTTTAAATTTCAAAATATCCCATTGTCCTTAGAGGATTGGCAATATTTATTATTAGTCTTATCCACTGTTTTATTAGGAGCAGGTGGTTATGTCATCAACAATATAGTTGACCAAAATACGGACAACGATAATAAACCAAATGACGTAATTGTAGGTAAAACAATTTCCGAGGTAAAAGCATACAACATATATATTGCACTTAATTGTGTTGGGGTTGGAATTGGTTTTTATCTGTCAAATGTTATAATGAAACCTGGCTTCGCCTCTATTTTTATTTTGATCGCCGCCACACTTTATCTTTACGCTACTAGCTTAAAGCAAATGATTCTGATTGGAAATGTAATCGTGGCTTTATTGCTTTCTTTCAGCGTTATTATATTAGGAATTTTTGATCTCTATCCTGCTACCTATGAAGGAAATCAGACACAAATGGCTGTTATTTTCTCGATACTTTTAGATTATGCCGTTTTTACTTTCTTCGTTAATTTCATAAGGGAAATAGTTAAAGATTTAGAAGATACAACCGGAGATTACAATCACGGAATCAATACTTTACCGGTAGCTATAGGAATCCACAGAACTACCAAAATCGTTTTTGTACTCAGTTTTATCCCCTTAATAGCGCTTCTTTTTTATATCTATAATTATTTATTCCTTCTAACTTACACGACCTTTTATTTATTGATTTTTGTATTGGGACCTTTGTTTTATTTTACTATAAAAATTTGGAATGCAAAAACAAAAAACGACTTTCACCTGTTGAGCCTGCTTCTTAAATGGATTCTATTTTTCGGAATTATATCCGTTCTTGTAATTACTATAAATATGAAATACAATGCTTAAAAATAAATTAAAAAAATACAATCTGATACTTGCTTCAGGTTCTCCAAGACGTCAACAATTCTTTAAAGATTTAGATTTGGATTATGAGGTTAGATTAAAAGAAATCGAAGAAATATATCCCCCAGAATTAGAAGCTACCGAAATCACAAACTATCTTGCGGAATTAAAAGCAAGCGCATTTGAAGGAGAACTGCAACCTAATGACATTTTGATTACAAGCGACACCATCGTTTGGCATAATCATAAAGCTTTGGGTAAACCAAAAGATGCAGCTGACGCTTTTGCAATTTTAAAATCATTATCGAATGCTACTCATGAAGTAATCACTTCCGTTTGTTTTAAAACCAATGAAAAAACTTCGATAATATACGAAATAACCAAAGTGACTTTCAACGAATTAACCGATGAGGCAATTCAGTATTATTTAGACAATTACAAACCGTATGATAAAGCGGGAGCCTATGGAATCCAGGAATGGATTGGCTTTATTGGGGTTTCAAAAATTGAAGGTTCTTACGCTAATGTGATGGGAATGCCAACGGATAAAGTTTATGAATATTTAAGTAAATTAGTATAATTAATTATGGATAGGAATCTTATTTTCGATTATACTAAAGAACTAATTGGTACAGGAATACTTTTGATTGTATTGATTTCATTACGAGTGTTAACAACAAAACTTGTAAAACGTTACGCTAAATCAAGTCACACTCTTGAGCATCGAACTAATTTAGTCATCAAATACATTCATTTATTCACTAATATATTGGCGTTCATCTCTTTAGTGTTAATATGGGGAGTTCAGACCAAAGATATTTTTATTGCACTTTCCTCTATTACAACTGTTGTGGGCGTTGCCATGTTTGCGCAATGGTCTATTTTGAGTAACATCACATCTGGCATTATTTTGTTTTTTTCTTTTCCGTTTAAAATTGGTGATATAATAAAAATCCATGACAAAGATTTTCCTTTTGAAGCTGAAATCGAAGATATCGGTGCTTTTCATGTGTACTTAAAAACCCTTGATGGAGAAAAGGTTATCTATCCTAACAACTTGCTTTTACAAAAAGGAATTTCGATAATGAAAAATCATTTTGATGATAAAGAATTTATAGATTAATTGCAATTTTGTAAAAATATAATTTACTTTGATTCAAGTTATAAAATCATTCTACTGTTTATGTGGAAATTATATAACTATTTTAAAAAAATCTATAACCATTAGAGTTTTTATAACATCATATTTGCTTGTTAGATTTTAAATTATTCATAATTGAATTTTAATACATTATAAATACAACGAAAAATATGAATGACACTATAAAACTTCCATTCTACGCAAAACTGGCACTGACTTTAGTATGCCTGATTAGTTTTGGTTATATTTTTTATATCGGTCAGGAAATCTTGATCCCAGTTCTATTGTCCTTTATTTTTGCCATATTACTAAGACCAATCGCTCATTTTATAAGACATACACTCTATTTTCCGCATGTTATAGCGGTTATGATAACTGTCTTGTTATTTATTTTACTTTTTGTTGGGCTTTTTGCATTCTTGTCAATTCAGATTAGTGAGATGGCTAATGATTTTAATAAAATTGAGAGAAACATTACCATTCATATTCATAATGCACAACAATATATTCGAGAACATTTCAATATAAGTTCAAGAGAACAAAAACAATATTTGGACACTGCCGCTGAAGATTCTATGGAAAAAGGAAAAGAAATAATAGGAACGACCTTAATGTCCTTTACGGATACGCTACTAAACCTCATTTTAATTCCTATTTACACTTTTTTAATCCTTTTGTACAGAACTCATTTTATGTTGTTCTTTTCCAAATTGGTAAAAAAAGAGTACCACCCAAAATTGCAAGATATTTTATCTCAAATAAAAGTAGCCGTAAAAAGTTATATTGTTGGTTTAATCATAGAAATGATTATGGTTTCTATATTAACAACAATAGGATTTATGATAATAGGAGTTAAATATGCAATCTTATTGGGGATCATTACGGGAATTCTAAATCTAATCCCTTATGTAGGAATATTGTTTGCAGGTGCTTTAAGTATTGTAGCATCGCTAACCGGATCTCCCGACTTATCCATAATTGTGGGTGTAATTGTAGTCAACATAGTAGTACAACTAATTGACAACAATGTTTTAGTTCCATTGGTTGTGAGTTCAAAAGTCCAAATAAATGCATTTGTTTCCATTGTTGGGATCATTATAGGTGGAGCAATTTCAGGAATTTCCGGCATGTTTTTGGCTATTCCAATAATTGCCATTCTTAAAGTGATTTTTGACAGAATAGAATATTTAGAACCTTGGGGGTATTTAATGGGAGATGATTTACCAAAAACATATACTTGGCGCAATATTAAATTACCACTTTTTGATTCAGAAGCATCAACAAAAAAAGTGATAATTAAAACGGACATTATTGTTCCGATGTTTACCGAAACGACCACCGTACAAGCTACCGAAACAACTACCGAAACAACTACCGAAGATGAGGTAAATAAAACGAACGTATAAATTCTAAAATTTTAAGTTAAATAATCAAGTCACTCAAATTTAAATTTGATTTAAGGATTGCTTTTATTTTAATTTTAAACCTACTTTTAAAGAAATTTTTTTTGATGTATAAAATAAAAAAACTGATTTTATTACTGTTGATGCTTTGTTACTCGCAAGTTTCTTTTTCACAAATAGATAAACCAAAAAAAGATTCTACTCAAGTATATAAAAGCATTCAAACCTATTCAAAAAAAAATAAATTTACCAGATTCGTTCATAAATTAGTTTTCAGACCCGTTAATATAAAAGTTGAAAAGAAAAAAGTAGTCAAAAAAAAGTACCAGGCTTTTGAAGGCAGAATAATTAGAAAAATAAATATCATTACTCTAGACCCTTTTGGATATTCAGAAATCGATTCAACAAGAAGACCCAAAAATTGGGCTGAAAGAGAAGGAAACAGAATACATATTAAAACCAACAGACTTGCTATTCTGAATTTATTATTGATCAAAAGGAACCACCCATTAGATTCTCTACTATTAAAAGAATCCGAGCGTTTAATACGTACTCAAAGATATGTTAACAGAGTTAGTATCACTCCACAATTAATTAAAAATAATTCAGATTCTGTAGATGTTTCAGTTCGCGTTTTAGATTCTTGGAGTATGATTCCAAGAGGCTCTATTTCAAGCTCCAGAGTAACTTTTGAAGTAAATGAACGTAACTTTTTAGGATCTGGTCATCAATTTGAAAATAAAATCAGAAACCGCTTCAGCGATGGAAAAACCGCTTACGGTCTTGTGTATAGCATCCCAAATATTAAAAATACTTTTATAAAGACGGCGGTAAGCTATTTTGTGGATTTAGACAATTATTATGGGAAAAGCATCAATATTGAAAGGCCTTTTTATTCTCCTTTGGCAAAGTGGGCTGGTGGAATATATGTAGATCAACAATTTAGAAAAGATACGCTTCAAGATTCTAATTTGATATATGCAAAACAAAATTTCAAGTACAATTCACAAGATCTTTGGATCGGACACGCATTTAAACTTTTCAAAGGAAATACCGAAAGCGACCGAACCACTAATCTTATTTTATCTGGACGATTTTTGAATGTAAAATATATTGAAAGTCCCACCATCGTATATGATCCTATCGATTTCTACGCTGGAGAAAAGTTTTATCTTTCGGGAATTGGAATCACTTCACGAAAATTCGTTGAGGATAAATACATTTTTAAAAATGGGGTCATTGAGGATGTTCCCATTGGAAAAACATTTGGAATAACTGGAGGATATCAATACAAAAATGAAATAGGTCGCTATTATTTAGGTGGTCAAGCTTCCTTTGGAAATTTTTATAAATGGGGGTTTTTAAGTGCCAATTTTGAATTGGGTAGTTTTTTTGACAAATCGAAAACCAACCAAACTGCTTTTTCATTCCAAGCCAATTATTTTACTAATTTAATTGATATGGGAAGATGGAAATTAAGACAATTCATTAAGCCACAATTCATATTAGGAATAAACCGTGTAAATTCTATTGGTGATCAACTCACCATTAACGATAGAGATGGAATTAATGGTTTTACAAGTGCTCAATATGGTACTGAAAAAGTAATGCTGACTTTACAAACTCAAGCCTATTCGCCATGGGATCTTTGGGGATTTAGATTAAATCCGTATTTTAACTATTCAATTGCTATGCTTGGAAATGCTGAAAAAGGATTGACTAATAGTAAGGCATATTCAAAAATTAGCGTTGGATTTATTATTAATAATGATTACTTAGTCTTTAGCTCTTTCCAAATATCACTTTCCTATTATCCTTCCATTCCTAATATTGGCGAAAATGTATTCAAAACAAATTCTTTTGAAACAACCGATTTTGGTTTTCAGGATTTTGAGCTAGCCAAACCACGAACGGTAATTTTTAAATAAGGTGTCGTTTAAATAAATGAACACTAAAATCATATTTTTTAATTTCTTGCAAACTGTGAATTATATAATTCTTACAAAAAATTTCATAAGTTTATATCGATATTTTTTTATAGATTTACTGTATCAAAAATAATTTAACTAAAACCCAAAGAAAATGAAAAAGTTTACATTCTATTTAATGATGATGGTATTCTCATTAAGTGCATTCCCAACAACAAGTTTTGCTGCTGAAAAAACACCTGTAACAGTAACAAATACTACAAAAGAAATGCCTGCAGAAGTTAAAGCAATGCTATCTCGTTTAGACGAAATTAAAGCAATGGACAAATCTTCTTTGAATTCTTCTGAGAAAAAAGAGCTTCGCAAAGAAGTTCGTGCTATTAAATCTGAGTTGAAAGCATCAGGAAATGGTGTTTATTTTTCAGTTGGTGCAATTATCATCATTATCCTTTTATTGATTCTTTTATTATAATCAATTTTTAAAATTTGAAAAGAGAGAGAAGTTAATAAACTTCTCTTTTTTTTTGTAAACTAAACTCGATTTAATTTTAATTCATCCATTTGGCACAATATTGGCTTGTATTAAAAAGATACTGGTTAAATTATAATTATATTATTACTAATTAAATATTTGAAATATGAAAACATTAAAACTTATTGCCCTAGGAATAATACTTTTTGTCTCAAGCACAATTCAGGCACAAGTTTCAGTAAATGTAAATCTTGGTACACCGCCAGCTTGGGGACCTTCAGGATATTCTAATGTAGATTATTATTATTTACCTGATGTTGAAGCTTACTATGACATCAGAGCTTCACAATTCATCTACTTAAATGGAGGAAGATGGACGAGATCTAGATATTTACAAGGACCGTATAGAAACTATAATTTGTATAACGGATACAAAGTGGTGTTAAACGATTATCATGGTAAGACACCGTATAGTAACTTTAAAAGTCATAAAGTAAAATATTACAAAGGTTATCATGGTAAACCGCAAAAATCAATAGGTTCCAATCGTAAAAACAATTACAAAGAAAACGGAAATACTGGTAATAATGGTCAAAAGCAAGAAAAAGGAAACAAGGGTCATGGAAATGGTAAACATTAATTTTTGATCAAGGCTTAATCCTGAAAAATCAATATTAGATAAGAAAATTCATTTAAAAACTCCGAAAGTCTAAAACCTTCGGAGTTTTTTTTATTTAATAATTATGTCTTTTTTGGAGTTTATTCTCACTACGCAAAAAGGATTTGTAAAGACTTGAGTAACCATTCCTCCAGGTTTAGGAATAGTTTCTTTGACAGTGATAATTATATTTTTATCTGTTTCAACAACATCTTCAATCCCTATTTTATATCCTCCAGTATTTTTTTCTCCCATATTTAAAATGACAAAATTTGAAGTTTGAATATCATTTGCGCTGATTTTATTTTTTAAATTTTCATCGCTTTGTAGCATTTTAATCTCATTTGGTTCCGAAAGAATCTCAAAAAAATGAATACTTGCACCACCATCATTTTGTTGGGTTAAGACTTCATATAAAGGTCTTTTTGCTGAGTTTTTAGTAGAAGAAGCACCACATGAATATAATAATATAGAAAGCGATAGTATAGCGATTTTTTTCATTTTTTTTTAATTAACGATATGAACTTAGTAAAGAAGAGGAGTTATACATATTGATTTATTGCTTTTTTATATAAATCTTCGTACAACGGTAAAATGTTTTTGATGTCAAATCTTTCAGCGACTGACAATGCATTTTTTTTAAATTTTCTTAAAGTTGCATCATCTTTTAAAATTTTTAAAGCGTTCTCAGCCATTTCATCTGTATTACCCACATCACTCAAATAACCTGAAATTCCATCAAAATTCACTTCTGGTAATCCTCCCGAATTACTCGAAATCACGGGAACACTCCACGCCATGGCTTCTAAAGCCGCAAGACCAAAACTTTCCGTTTCCGATGGTAACAAGAACAAATCAGTATAACTTAATATTTTATCAATTTCATTACTGTTCCCAAAAAAGATTACTCTGTCAGAAATACCTAATTCTTGGCACAAGTACTCCGCTTTTTCTTTTTCCGGCCCATCCCCTACCATCATAAGTTTAGCAGGAATTTCTTTTTGAATATTATAAAATATTTTAATAATATCTGGAATTCGTTTCACTTTTCTAAAATTACTTATATGTGTAATGATACGTTCGCTTTCCTTAGCCATTACAGATCGATGACATTTGGTATTAGGATCATTCGTGTTTTTATCTAATTCAATAAAGTTAGGAATGACTTGTATTTCATTCTTAATATTAAATAATTTAAGGGTATCGTCTTTCAAACTTTGGGAAACCGAAGTCACAAAATCAGATTTGTTGATGCTGAAAGTTACTGCGGGTTTATAAAATGGGTGATTTCCAACCAAAGTAATATCTGTTCCGTGAAGTGTGGTCACCATTGGGATATTAATACCTTCATCTTTTAGCATTTGTTTTGCCATATAACCTGCATAAGCATGAGGAATGGCATAATGAACGTGAAGCAATTCGATTTTATACAATTTTACCATATCTACTAATTTGCTCGATAAAGCTAATTCATAGGGCTGGTAATGAAACAACGGATATTCAGGTACATTAACTTCATGGTAGTGCACATTTTGATTTAAAAGTGCCAAACGAACTGGTTGACTATAGGTTATAAAATGAATTTCATGACCACGTCGTGCTAATTCAAGACCTAATTCTGTGGCGACAACTCCACTTCCTCCAAAGGTAGGATAACAAACTATTGCAATTTTCATGTATTTATTTTAAAGAAACGAAATTAATAAAAATAGAGTGGATTTTTAGAGAATTTTAAGTTAAAAACGCTTTTACTTAAAATTTCATTCGTTGAATTCTTACAGCATTCAAAATCGCCAATAAAGCGACGCCAACATCTGCAAAAACAGCTTCCCACATTGTCGCATATCCTCCTGCTCCCATAATTAGAACAACAAGTTTGAACACGAATGCCAGCCCGATATTTTGCCAAACAATTTGCTTGGTTCGCTTTCCAATTAATATTGCCTTAAAAACTTTGGTCGGCTGGTCATTTTGAATTACTACGTCCGCAATATCAATCGCCGCATCACTGCCTAATCCGCCCATTGCTATTCCTACATCGGCAAGTGCAATCACTGGTGCGTCATTTACACCATCACCAACAAAAGCAATTTTGCCATATTGCTTTTTTAAAACTTCTACTTTTTCTACTTTATTTTCTGGTAATAAATCGCCAAAAGCCTGATCTATATTTAATCCCGCGGCAACTACTGCAACGACTTCTCGCTTATCACCTGATAACATAACCGTTTTAATATTCAATTGGTGCAAACTTTGAATTGCTTCACTTGAATCAACTTTAAGTTCATCGGCAATTATAAAGTAACCCGCATATTTATGATTGATTGCTCCAACTATTATTGTAAATGGAATCTTTTCAATTTCAGCATCAAACGCAATATTATATTTCTTCATTAATTTAATGCTTCCAACCAAAATTTCTTTTCCATCTACAATTCCTTCTAATCCATGACCAGCTATTTCCTTCACATTGGTAACACTAATCCCATTTCCTGTTCCATTTGCATATTCAATAACAGCAGAACCCACTGGATGTGAAGATTTAGCTTCTATGGCGGACGTATATTTAATTAAATCAGATTCAGAAATGCCAACTGCAACTACTTTTTGAACCTTAAAAACTCCTTTCGTTAAAGTTCCTGTTTTATCAAAAACTACCATTTTAACTTCTGCTAATACATCCAGAAATACAGAACCTTTAATTAAAATTCCATTTCTGCTTGCTGCGCCAATTCCACCAAAATAGCCCAAAGGAATGGAGATTACTAATGCACAAGGACACGAAATAACCAAGAAAATTAAAGATCGATACAACCAATCTTTAAAAATATAATTATCAACAAACAATATTGGGAGCAAACAAATCCCAATCGCTAAGTAAACAACAATTGGCGTGTATATTTTAGCAAATTTCCGAATAAATAATTCAGTTGGAGCTTTTTTAGCTGTAGCTTCTTGAACCATCTCGAGAATTTTCGATAATTTACTATCGGAATAAGCAGTGGTTACTTCAACTAAAACAACTGAGTTGAGATTAATCATTCCCGCAAGAACGCTATCATTTTTTTGTTTGGTATCTGGTTTACTTTCACCTGTTAATGCTGCGGTATTAAAAGAACCATGCTCTGACAAAAGCTTTCCATCTAATGCTAATTTTTCTCCCGGTTTTAATTGAATAATTTCCCCAATGCTAATTTCTGAAGCTTTTTTGGAAATGGCATTTCCCTCCTCAATTACTGTTGCAGTATCTGGTCTTTGGTCTAATAAAGTTTTAATGTTAGATTTTGCTTTTTGTACTGCCAATGTTTGAAAAATTTCACCAATAGCATAAAATAACATCACGGCAACCCCTTCAGCATATTGACCAATAGCAAATGCGCCAATTGTAGCGATGCACATTAGAAAAAATTCTGAAAAGACTCCTCCTTTTCGAATACTTTCAACCGCTTCTTTCAATACTGGAAAACCCACAGGAATATAGGCTATAACATACCAGACAATTCGGCTCCAACCAGTAAACCAAGTTTGAGGATAATAATTATCAAATGCGATTGCGATACCCAATAAGATAAAACTTAGGAAAGCCGGAAAAAATAGTTGAAATGTCGTTTGGCCGCCTCCCGAATGGTCGTGATTGTGGTCGTGACCCTCATCATTTGAGTGTCCATGCTGATCATGAGTTGAACAACATCCAGTTTGTTCATTAGTTTTTTTATGTATTTTTTGTTCTAATGTGCAACAAAGCTGTTTACCGTTTGCATCATATTGGTGTTGATGAAGCATTTTGAATTTATTTATAATTAATGAAAAAAGAAAAGTAAATAATAATTAGAACGGTAGTTATACCTGTAATTAAAAATGTAGCATTGGCTCCAAATTGATACCAAAGAAGTCCAGCCAAAGAACTTGCTAAAAGAGTGCAAATACTTTGAAATCCAGAATACGTTCCTATAGCGGTGGCAGTGTCTTTTTTATCAGAAACATTACTAATCCAAGCTTTTGAAACCCCTTCAGTTGCCGCGGCATAAACTCCGTAAATCAAAAATAATCCACCAATAACATACATACTTTTACTGAAAGCCATTCCAAAATAGACGATTGCAAATAAAGCAAGCCCGAAAATAAACATTTTCTTTAAACCGATTTTATCCGCCAAAATACCTAATGGAAAAGCACTGAGCGCGTACACCAAATTGTAAAAAATATAAACTCCTATCACGGAAGTATCAGTAAGCCCTGCTTGTTTCGCTTTTAACAGCAAAAAAATATCGGAGCTATTAAATAATGCAAATGCTAACAATCCTAGTACTATTTTTCTATATTGTGCTGGACTAGTTTTCCAATAATGGAGAAAAGAGAAAAAAGAAGTTGCTTTGTTCTCAATTCTTTTAGTCCTAATTTTGTCTTTCAGAAAAAACGAGGCAAATACGGCCAACAATCCTGGAATGAAAGCTACATAAAAAAGAGTTTTATATTGCTGTGGGTAATAATAAAGATAAATCAACGCAATCAAAGGCCCTAAAACGGCACCAAAAGTATCCATTGAGCGATGAAATCCAAAGATTTTCCCTTTGGTTTCAGATGTTGCCTCATCGGACAAAATAGCGTCTCTCGCGCCTGTTCGCAATCCTTTTCCAAAGCGATCAATTGATCTTGCAAAGAAAATCCACACTGGAAAAATGAATACTGCCATCATCGGCTTAGAAATGGCACTTAAAGTATAACCCAGTTGAACAAAAGGAACGCGTTTTCCGGAATTATCAGATAATTTTCCAAAATAACCTTTGCTTAAACCTGCTAAAGCCTCAGCAAAACCTTCTAAAACTCCAATTAAAACAATAGAGAAACCAATTGATTTTAGATAAATTGGCATTATTGGATAAAGCATCTCACTTGCCGTATCAGTAAATAAACTTACTAATGATAAGATCCAGACCGTTCTTGAGATGTAATTTAATATTTTCACTTTACAGTCCTTTAATAATGACAATCTTTGTGGCTTTTTTTCGCTTATTGATCCATTTATTCATTTCATTACCAAGATAGGCCGAACCAATCCCTATAAGCGCACCGGCTAACACATCACTCGGATAATGAACCCCTAAATGCATTCGTGAATATCCCACCGTACCAGCCCATAAAAATGATGGTGCAATAACATACCATTTGGGATAAGCAAGACTAAGCGAAGTTGCAGTTGCAAATGCAGAAGAAGTGTGCCCAGAAGGGAAAGAAAGTGGTCCTGCTGAAGTTTGTTGTTCAATTTCAGGATAAGTTACAAATGGTCTGTCGCGCTTAATAGCGTTTTTTAGTGCTATAGTAATAAAAGCAGAAGCTATAAATGTTTCGCCAATCAATAGCCCTTTTTTTTTAATCAAAGAATCTTTTTCTATTAGTCCTACAGCATAAATGAAAATAGGAGTAGCATTGCTGATAATTATCGCGCTATTCGTTAATGTTTTAAAAGTGGGATCCAATGCTTTATTTCTATTAATATTGATATCCCTTAAAACAGAAATATCAAGATTTTGTGCATTAATAACGGTGAGAAAAAAAAGTAATATTATTGAATAAAAATATTTTAAAAAGCCTTTCTTATTTTCCATTATCTCCAATTTTAAAATCAAATATACTATAATTCAATGTGAAATTTTTCAATATACTCATTTCCTAATAAAAAATTAGAAATAAGAATTCCCAACAAAATCCCTATGAAATTTAAAGTTATCTTTCATGTTTTGTAAATCTATTTTAAATTACCTCACAATCGCATCATAAATTACTTCCTGAATATCTTCTCGAATATTTTCTTTGGATAATTTATTTTCAGTAGCCATTGGAAAAGTTCTATTGGATAGAAAAATATATACTATTTCTGTTTCGGGATCAGCCCAAGCCATAGTTCCCGTAAAACCAGTATGTCCAAAACTAGTCATTGAAGCACATCCACAAGTGGGCCCACTACTACCTAATTGAGGTTTATCGAAACCAACGCCTCTTCTATTTCCTTGAGCGCAAAAATAGCAGGTATTAAAATCACTAAATGTTTTTTCAGAAAAATATTGGTGGTTGCCATAATTTCCTTTTTGTAAATACAATTGCATTATTTTAGCAACGTCCATTGCATTCGAAAAAATACCTGCATGACCGGAAACTCCACCTTCTAAAGCTGCCGACAAATCATTGACATAACCCTGCAAAATTTGACGACGGAAATAAGTATCTATTTCTGTTGGAGGAATTCTGTTTTTATCAAACTTCCTTAACGGATTAAAGGTCGAATTATTCATTCCAAGAGAATGATAAAAGTTATCTTGAATTAAATCATCTAATTTCTTTCCTGTCGTATTTTCTAAATAATCTTTCAAAATCATAAAAGTTAGATCGCTGTATTTGTATTCCACTTTTGGCGAAAGCTTACTTTTTATAATCATTTTCATAATGGAATCATGGAAATCATTCCTGATAAAAAGACTATCCCCTAGTTGTTGCGAAAACGCTGCATCTGATGATTTTCTAAAATATTTTTCGGAAGGAGAACCTGATTTACCGATGGTTTCTTTATAAAAGGAAATCCCTGCAACTAGTCCTGCGTAATGAGATAATAATTCTTTAAAACGAATATCTTGCTTATTGGTGTTTTTAAATATAGGAGACATCGTTCCTAATGTTGTTTCCATATTTATTTTTTGCTGATCGTATTGTTGCATTACATTGGGTAAAGTAGCAAGAATTTTAGTCAATGACGCAACATCATAAATATCTGAATTAACGACCTTTATCTCATTAGCGTAGGTGTGATATCCAAATGATTTCTGGTAAATTACTTTTCCTTTTCTTGCTACCAGAACCTGAATTCCTGGAGTCATTTTAGCATTGATTGCTTTTTGGGCCAAAATATCGATTTTGGATAATATTTCAGGATTCATTCCCACGTTTTCAGGTGCAGTAAATCCAAGTCGGTTTAATTTTTCTGTTGTCAAACCATCATTCACTTTGAAACTTGTATGGATTGAAACTGGTAATTTACCTTTGGCCTCAATAGCCCCAAAAATCAATTCAGCAGAAACTTCCTGTGCAATATCGCTATTTTGATACGAAACAATTAATCCTTCAATTTCATCGAAGTTGGTAATTGGTAATAACGAATATGGTTTTGCAAAAACATCTAAAATGACATTGTTGTTTTTAGCCAAATAATTTAACTTTATTAAATCTTCGGACTTAAAATCATTGTTTTTAAAAGCAATATCCGATTTATGAAAACCTATAATTACGGTTGTAAATGGTTTTAATTTCACTTGCAGACTGTCCAAATTATCATCTGCAATAACAGTAACCTCGGCATATTTTTTCAAGGTTGAAATAAAGGAATCGTTAACATCATCCCCTATTTTCACGTAGGCAATTTTCTGATTTTCTAAATTTTTTATCGGTAAAACAGAATTCTTATTTTTTAATACTGTAAGCGCATTTTCATATAATTCGTACTGTAAAGCATTATTTTTAGACGAATTTAAATCTTTATATAAATTTAATGTCTCAATAGGCTTGTAAGAATTCAAACCCGCTTTGTATTTGAATTTTAAAATTTTCTTAACAGATACAGCCAATCTTTCAGCTGAAAATAAATTAGTGGAATAGGCCAATTTGAATTTCTCAATTCCTTCAGGAACATTTTCAGGAAATAATAATACATCGTTGCCGGACATAAAAGCTTCAAAATTAATTTCGCTAGGCATCATCGAGTTACTAACGCCTTTCATATTCAAAGCATCGGTAAAAATAAGTCCCTTGAAACCTAATTCTTTTTGAAGAATATTGGTTACTACATTATATGAAATTGAAGAAGGATAATTGGGTTTTACCTCTAGACTGGGAACATTTAAATGTGCCACCATAACCGAAGAAAGTCCTTCATGAAACATTTTTTTGTACGGATAGAACTCAACTTGTTCCAACCTTTCTTTGGAAAAATTGATTGTTGGCAAACCTTTATGGGAATCACTTTCTGTGTCACCATGACCCGGAAAATGCTTTCCGGTAGAAAATACTCCTTGACTTTGAACCCCTTTCATTAAAGCAATTGCTCTTTCGGTAACCTTATATTTATCTTCGCCAAAAGAACGAAAACCAATGATAGGATTTCGAGGATTTGTATTAATATCAAGAACCGGCGCAAAGTTAAATTGAATCCCTAATCGTTTACTTTGTTCTCCCATTTGAACTCCAACTTTCTCGATCAGCTTCATATCTTGGATTGCTCCAAGTGTCATATTCCACGGATATCGAAAGGTAGAATCTAGGCGCATACCCAAACCCCACTCCGCATCATTACCAATAAATAAGGGAAGTTTTGACTTAGATTGAAAACGATTTACCAAATTAGCTTGACGCACTGGCCCTCCTTGAAAGAAAATTAATCCTCCAATTTTGTTTTCTTTAATTAGCTTATCTATAGCATTAAAATGTACAGTATCTTTATTCGAATAGGCAGCAACCATAAATAATTGTCCTATTCTTTCGTCTAATGTCATTCCGTTATAAACACTATCCACCCATTTAGTTCCTTCTAACGATAGCTCAAAAAGGGTTGGTGTATTATTTAAATTATCCCTAGCAGAATTATCTGTAACTGCCGGACTGTTTTTTAGGATTATTTTTGACTTATTAGTTTTTGACGCCACACAACTAGAAGCGACAAAGAAAAATAGGATATAAAAAAAAACAATTCTGATGCCTATTTTTTTCATTGAACTAATTTTTGTTTAAAAAAAGCGACTGTGCCAGCTATCAATAGCCGGAACTTCCCAAGATTCATTATATTCTTCGATATTATTTACCAAATTATTGAAAACAATAGTGTTTTCAGTAACGGCTTTATCTTTTACCATTTTTTTAAAATCAATCAAAGGTTTATGTGCAATATGTTCCCCTAATTTGAAGGTAACATTCATTTTATCCAATAAATCGACATTGTATTTTTTTTCTAAGCTTTGGATAAATTCAACAGATGAGTCAATTGAGCATCCAGTTGCGGCTTGAACATCCTGATCAACAGCTATTATAATGAATCTATTATATTTTAATTGGTAAGACGATTCTAAACTTGTTCCGTGTGCAGCCCAACTTTCAAGAAAGGATTGCACAGCAGTTTCTATTTCAGAAAATTCGGCATCCGAAAATTTTCTGTTTGATTGGTAAATCCAGACTTTAGACTCTTCGGGTAAATTTTCAAATGGAACTAACATGTTGTTTATTTTAGGAAAAAATGGATTATAAAATTACGATCCGATTATTAAATATAGAATAATGGAAATTTGATTACAAATCTTGTGCGTTTGCAATTAATTCAGCAATGTCCATTACTTTTACATCACCTTCTTTTTCTTTATTTTTAATACCATCTGTCATCATAGTATTACAAAAAGGACAACCAGCTGCAATTATTTCTGGTTTTGTTTCTAATGCGTCTTCGGTTCTTTCAATGTTGATTTCCTTGTTTCCAGGTTCTGCATCTTTAAACATTTGTGCACCACCAGCACCACAACATAAACCGTTAGCTTTAGAACGTTTCATCTCCACTAATTCGGCGTCTAACTTCAATATTAACTCTCGCGGAGCTTCATATACATTATTAGCTCTCCCTAAATAACATGGATCATGGAAAGTAATTCGTTTTCCTTTAAATTGTCCACCTTCAATGGTCAATCTTCCATCATCTAATAAAGATTTCAAAAACTCTGTATGATGAACAACTTCATATTTCCCCCCTAATTCAGGATATTCGTTTTTCAGAGTATTAAAACAATGTGGACAAGCAGTAACAATTTTTTTTGCTTCATATGCATTTAAAACCTCAATATTCATCATGGCTTGCATTTGAAACAAAAACTCATTTCCAGCTCTTTTTGCAGGATCTCCTGTACAACTTTCTTCAGTACCTAGAACGGCAAAAGAAACATTAGACCGATTTAAAATTCGTACAAATGCTTTTGTTATTTTTTTTGCTCTATCATCAAAACTTCCTGCACAACCTACCCAAAATAAAACTTCTGGTTGTTTACCTTGAGCAAGCATTTCGGCCATTGTTGGCACTATTAAATTCTCTGACATAACTTTTATATTTTTATTCCAAATGGATCAATAGTACCTATTTGAAAATATTTTTATATTTCTAATTAAAACAAAATTCAGACAAGATTAATTTTCATTTTTCCAATTCAACCTGTCTTGCTGATTGTATTGCCAAGGTGCACCATTATTTTCAATATTGGACATCATGGCATTTATTGGCATTGGTGCAGCGCTTTGCTCCATAACTAAATAACGTCGCATATCCATAATAATAGAAAGTGGACTAATGTTTACTGGACATTCCTCAACACATGCGTTACATGAAGTACAAGCCCAAAGCTCTTCTGGTGTAATATAATCGTTTAATAATGACTTGTTATTAGGAATAAAAATCCCCTTATTTGCATCAATATTCCGTCCTACTTCCTCAAGTCTATCTCTTGTATCCATCATAATTTTACGAGGAGATAATTTTTTACCTGTAAGATTGGCAGGACATGCGGAGGTACAACGTCCACACTCTGTACACGTGTAAGCGTTCAACAATTGTACCCAATTCAAATCTTGTACGTCACTTGCACCAAATTTTCCAGGAACTTCGTTTTCACCAGCTGGTGGTGCCGCAGCAAATGGATCTGCATTTGGATCCATCATCATCTTTACTTCTTTTGTAACCGATTCTAAATTGTCAAATTGCCCTTCAGGATTTAGATTAGCAAAATAAGTATTTGGGAACGCTAATAAAATATGCAAGTGTTTTGAAAAGTATAGATAATTCATAAAAATTAAAATCCCAGTAATGTGCAACCACCAAAATATCTCAGTCAAAAGCATCACTGATTCATTTGACATTCCATTAAATATAGGCTCTATAAATTGACTTATGGGAAAGGAACCTGCCTTAATAAAATGAGAAAATCCTCCAGGTACATTTTGCAAGTGCAAATCGGATGCGTTCATTAATAAAAATAAAGTCATTAAAACAACTTCAAAATACAAAATATAGTTCGCATCACTTTTAGGCCATCCTTTTAAGTCAGAACTTACAAATCGTTTTAGTTTGATAGCATTTCTTCGACTCCAAAAAGCGATTACCGCAACCAAAACTAATAAAGCCAATATCTCAAAAGAAGCTATTAAAATATTATATGTAGTTCCCAAAAAAGCAAAAACCCTATGAGTTCCAAATAAACCATCAATGATTATTTCTAACAACTCAATATTGATAATTACAAAACCAACATATACCACAATATGAAGCGCTCCTGCTATTGGTCTTTTTACCATTTTTGATTGTCCTAATGCAATCATAGCCATATTATTCCAACGCGCTTTTGCGTTATCTTTTCTGTTAACTGCAACTCCCAGATTTATATTTCTAATAATTTTTTTAATATTATTATAAAAATATCCAAAACCAATAGCCAGCAGTATGGCAAATAATATATTGTCTAAATAGCTCATATTTGCTAGTTTTTTATTTTTACTATTGAATCATTTTTGGGAGCAACGTATGGCTTATTTTTCTTGCCAAATAATGAAATATTCACATATCTCGTAGGTGATAATCGAATATCTTGGAGTAATAATTCTAATTCTTTTGTAGTAGATTTCAAATTTTGATAAAAAGCTTCATCATTTAATAACTTGCCCATACTTCCTTTTCCAGATTGCAAATCACTCATAATAACGTCAACTTTAGCCAAAGTTTTATTTAAATTCCTCGCGGTCTGACCTAAATTAGCTTTGCTTAATGAATCAGATATTTTAGAAAAATCATTAGAAATTTTATTAAAGTTGCTTACTACTCCCTTTATCTGAATTTTATTTTCATCTAATAATGTATTCACACTCAAAGAAGCTTTGTGGAATTGCGCTATGGTTTTACTTAACTCAGACAAACTGACTTTTAAGTCTTCCTGACCTTGCTTATCCAAAACATTATTGACTCCGGTAATAAGTTTATCGGTGTGAAGCATTATTTTTTCAAACTTATCTTGAAGAGGAGCTAACTGATCACCTACTTTTTCAGTAAGGCCTATTTTTACTGATCCTTCAAATTTCTGTCCATCTACAGCTAAAACTTTATCCTTAAAATTAGGCAAAATGGCAATTTGTTTTCCACCAATAAATCCCGGTTCGTAAATGATTGCTTTGCTTGATTTAGATATAGGAAAATCAGTTTTTAATTGAAGTTCAACTAATAAACTTCCATTATTTTCGTTTAATGTAATGTTATTTACTTTACCTATAACAAGACCATTTAGTGTAACAGGTGCTGATTTAGCTAATCCTTCCACACTTCTATACTCCACAAAATAAGTTTTGTAATCTGTAAAAAGATCTCTTCCTTTTAGAAAACTGTAGCCCCAAATAAATAATAAAATAGATGCAATGACTAATATCGCAGTTTTAATTTCTCTTGTTATTTTCAAAATTTAAGTATTTTTTACAAATTTAATATAAAATATTTTAATTTGTTACTATTTAAGCGCTTCTTGAACACTGATTTTTTCGCCATTTTTAAATGCAATTAAAAAAGCAGAATTATATCCTTTATCCTTAGCTTCTTGCAATTGTTTTTTTGCTTCATCGTAATCAGAAGTTTCTCCGTACATGTATTTGTAAACTCTGTGATCATATGCAACCGAAATATTTTTCAATCCGTTAAAATTTCTAGGCTGCAATTCTAGTTTCTTAATACTGGCAGAAAGCTGAACTTTGAATAAAGGGATTGAATTTTCGACTACTTTAATCTTTTTTTTTTCTTCGGAAGTATTAAAGATAATTTTTGGCTTTATTGGATTCGAGGTGTCTTTTATAGGTCTTTCTATTATTTTTTGAGATGGTTTTGTATCAAATGTTTCAGGCTCACCATTTCCATAATACTCGTTTTTATAACTTACAATAGCGCTGGCAATTGATTTAGCAACATCATTTTGTCCTTCTTCAGAGTCTAAAATATTTCCTTCTTCAAAATTAGAAATAAATCCCATTTCAATAAGTACTCGGGGCATGTACGCTTTATGAAGTACCATATAAGGTGCCTGTTTCACTCCTCCACCTCTAATTTTTTTACCTAAAGCACCGAATGCATCCTCAACTTTACTCGCTAATGAAATACTATTGTCTAAATATTCCTCTTGCATCAAGGTCATTCCTATCATAGTTTCAGGAGAATTGGGATCAAACCCTTCATATTTCTGTTTGTAATCTTTTTCCAAAGTAATTACGGAGTTCTCTTTTTTAGCCGCTTCTAAGTTTGAAGCTACTTTTGTCATACCCATTACATACGTTTCCGTACCAAATCCGGCTGTATTTCTATTCGCATTACAATGTATAGAAACAAAAATATTGGCATCAGCTCTATTAGCAATATTGGCACGCTCCACTAAATCAATAAATACGTCTGTTTTTCGAGTATAAATCACATCAACTTTTGGAGTGGCCTCCAAAATTCTTCCTACTTTGAGAACCACAGCCAAAGCTATGTTTTTTTCAACATGACCATTATATACGGCACCAAAATCATGAGCACCGTGACCTGCATCTAACGTTACTTTAAAAACATTCGATTGACTAAATACTGCCGTAGAAATTATCGTTAGTAGTAAAGTCAGTATTGTTTTACTTATATATATGATTCTCATAAATTTTAAAGTTAATTTTAATTAAAACACAATGGTTATAAATTTAATATTTGATTATTTTTGACAAAAAATTATATGTAAGTTTGACGTTTCAAAAAACAGGCCATAATTTTACAAAAATAGCATTTAAACCTTTGCATACAAACTTATTTAATATCGTTTTATTATCAATTTTCCTAACAATAGGATCTGGTAAATTATATTCTCAAAATATAACGAAAAAAGCAGCAGCTATACCTACTAGTAAACAAATAGATAAGGTCAAAACGCCTACTGTTAAAACAGTAAAACCTGATGCAACTATAAAAAAGGAAAATGATTCGATTAAAATCGATACTATAAAACAAAAAAAAGCATTTCTTGATGGTAAAGTAAAATATAGGGCTGAAAAATACGCTAAGATTGACCAAAAGAAAAAACTTATAACGTTATATGACAAGGCTGAACTGTATTATCAAGACATAGAATTAAAATCAGGAATTATCGTGATGGACTATGAAAAGAATGAAGTTTATGCTGGTCGAATAAAAGATTCCACAGGAGCTTACACCCAATATCCTAATTTCAAACAAGGAAGTAACGTTGTGGAGCCTGATTCAATTCGCTTTAATTTTAAAACTAAAAAAGCTTTGATTTGGAATTCAAGAACGGAGCAAGGCGAATTTAAAGTAAAAGCAGAAATTACAAAAAAAGAAAATGATTCTGTTTATTTTTTAAAAAATGCTCGTTTTACTACTTCTAAAGATGTCGATAATCCGGAATACTATTTTCAAACCAGCAAAGTTAAATTTATTCCTGGCAAAAAAGTGGTTACAGGACTTACAAATATGGTAATTGCCGATGTTCCAACACCAATTGCCCTACCTTTTGCTTTTTTTCCAATGAGCAAGGAAACCAGCATTTCAGGGATAATCTTACCTAGTTACAGTGACTCTAATACAAGAGGCTTTTCATTGCAAAATGGTGGTTACTACTTTGCGCTAAACAATCATTATGATTTAACTGTTTTAGGAGATTATTATACTAACGGTAGTTACGGTATGCGTTTTGAATCCAATTATGCCGACAGGTATAAATATCGTGGTAATTTAAATGTACGATTTGAAAATTTGATAAATAGTGAAAGAGGATATCCAGACTATTCGAAACAAAAAATATATAATATACAATGGTCTCATTCCAGAGATTCTAAATCAAATCCTAATTCTAGTTTCTCCGCCTCTGTAAATCTTGGGAGCAGTAAATATTTTAGACAGTCAATAAATCAAGCTAATATTGGTTCAAATCTTAATAACACCTTAAGTTCGTCTATTTCTTATAGTAAAACTTTCAATACTATTCCGCAAGCTAGAATGTCTTTGACCGCCACGCATTCTCAAAATACACAGACGCAAGAAATTAACATGACGTTACCAACACTTCAGGCAAGTGTGGATCGTATCTATCCATTTGTAGGGAAAGACGGTGCTAAAAAAGGTTTTATCAAAAATATCAATCTACAATATAATTTAAGCGGTAAAAATAGTTTTGTAACAACTGACTCTTTATTCTTTAAACCACAAATGTTCAGAGATGCTAAAACTGGTATTGAGCACACGATCCCATTAAGCACTAATTTCAAATTATTTAAGTATTTCAGCGCTTCCTCTTCTTTAAACTATAGAGAAGTATGGTATACAAAAACTATTACCCGGAATTATGATACTGACCAAAGTAAAGTAGTCGATAAAACTATAAACGGTTTTGACGCTTTTAGAACTTACTCTTTTTCATCCAGTGTAGGAACTACAATCTATGGTACTTTTAATTTTGGTGATGATAAAAAGATAAAATCTATCAGACACGTCATGCGACCATCAGTTTCTTATGGCTATACTCCTAGCTTCGAAAAATATTATGATAGTTATGCTTCTGATGCCAGCGGAACAATGATAAAACAATATTCTCGTTTTGAAACCGGTATCTTTGGAGCGCCTGGAAATAGTAACTCTAACACTATGGGTTTTGATTTAAGCAATACATTTGAAGCAAAAGTCAATGACAAAGATTCTACTATGACTGAACCAAAAAAAATAATGCTTCTTAATAACTTGAATCTTTCTACCAGCTACAACTTTGATGCTGACGGAGTCAACTCTCTTGCTTTTTCACCCGTTCGAGTTAGCGGTGGAACACAGCTATTGAACAACAAAATGAACGTAAATTTTGGCGCCACATTAGATCCTTACGCGATTAATAATTCAGGTACAAGGATTAATGTTTTTAATATTGACAATGGTGGAAGTTTGTTTCGAATGACAAGTGCGAATATGACTATGAATTATGCCATATCAAGTAAAGAAAAAGACAAACCTAAGAAAGAAAAAAACAGTCAAAGTGAAAGAAATGGTGGTCGAGAAGATGATTTATTTGGTACAAACACTGATTTAAGTGACAGTAGAAAAAGTCAATTTGGTACTGAAGAGGAAGAAGATAAAGGAGAAGACAAAATTTCAGAGTTTTTTAATGCTAAACTACCTTGGGATATGACTTTTGCCTATTCGCTTACTTACGGAAACAATAATAGAGAAAAGAAAATTATTGGAAATTCATTAATGATTTCTGCCAATGCTGATATTACACCAAAATGGAAAGCAGGAGTTTCAACAGGTTATGATTTTGTTCAAAAAGGAGTAACATTTACGCAGTTTCGTTTCGAAAGAGATTTATTAAGCTGGAGAATGGATTTCAACTGGACACCATTTGGGACAAATGCAAACTGGGGATTCTTCATTGGAATAAAAGCAGGAGTATTAAGTGATATAAAATACGACAAACGCAGTAGAACCAACAGATAAGACTTTGTTTATTTTTTCGATACACAAAAATATTTAAAATACAAAACCATTTATTTTATGAAAAAGATAATTTTCACCGAAAATGCTCCGGCTCCAATCGGTCCATACAATCAAGCTGTACTTAAAGGAAATACGCTGTATACCTCTGGCCAAATTGCAATAGACCCAGCAACTGGAGATTTAGTATTAGATTCTATTGAGGTAGAAACGGAGCAAGTAATGCAAAATATGAAAGCAGTTCTTGAAGCTGCGGGAATGATATTTGAAAACGTTGTAAAAACAACTATTTTCATAATGGATATGAATGATTTCGGAAAAATAAATACCGTATATGGTTCTTATTTTAACGAAAAAACCGCTCCAGCACGTGAAACGGTTCAAGTGGCATGTTTGCCAAAAAATGTAAATGTAGAAATTTCAATGATTGCAATACTTTAAGCAGTATTGCATTTCATTTAGATTCTATTTATTAGCAATGTGATAGGCTATAAGACCGTCAATTGGCCTTCTTAAAACATTACCTAGTTTCAATTCATATTTGTCAAAAGTTTCTTGTAATTCCTCTTTCAAGTAAAAAGCGATAGAACCTACAAAGTGAACAGGAACCTCTTTACAATTGTCATATTGTTTAATATAATTTTTTACAAAAGATTTCATTCCTTTGAAGATAATTTTTCTGCAAAACTCAGTTTCTTTATGTTGAATTAAGAACTTCGCAAAAGTCGCTAAGTATGCGTTTGGATTTGGCTCTTTATACAATTTACTTTTTACGCTATCCGGTTCTAAATCATATTCTTTCTCAAATTGTTCAGCCAATTCTTTTGGCATTTTATTGAAGTAATATTTTCGGATAAGTTCTTTCCCAAAAACATTACCACTACAATCATCCATGACGATATAACCCAATGATTGTACTTTTTGATACAATTCTTTACCGTCAAAATAGCTACAGTTTGACCCCGTGCCTAAAATACTCACAATAGCTTGTTGTCCTTTAGGTGTTGTAGCATAAACAGCTGCATAAGTATCTTCTTCTACAGAAATAATGGCATTGGGAAAATACTGTTTAAAAATTTGCGAAAGCGTCATTTTCATTTTATCTGTTCCACAACCTGCCCCATAAAAAAACAAATGGGTAGTGTTTTTTTTGTTTTGCAAAATATCAAAACGATCATTCAAACGTTCAATAATTTCGTCTCCATCAAGCACTTCTGGATTTAATCCTAAAGTTTGTGTTGTAAACAATACTTTTCCTTCTTCATCTATCGCAATCCAATCGGCTTTGGTAGAACCACTATCAACTATTAATCTCATTTCTTTTGGTTTTATTTTTGGTTTTTTTAGATTTTGCTTTTCGAATTGAAAAATATATTTAAAAAGATTATAAATTTTGAAAAAGCAAACAAAAAATAAAATCCCGTCAAATGTAAAGATAACGGGATTTTTTTAAATATAAATAATTATTTTAAACCTGCAATATGTACAGATAAGTCAATTAATTTGCTTGAATATCCATACTCATTATCATACCAAGATATGATTTTAAAGAAAGTTGAGTTCAAACCAATTCCAGCATTTGCATCAATAATTGAAGTTCTAGAGTCAGATACAAAATCTTGAGAAACAACTAAATCTTCCGTATATCCTAATACCCCTTTCATTGTAGTTTCTGAAGCCAATTTTAAAACAGCCATGATTTCGGCATAAGAAGTTTCTTTTGCAACTTTTACAGTTAAATCAACTACAGAAACATCTGTAGTAGGAACACGCATAGACATACCTGTTAATTTTCCGTCTAATTCTGGAATAACTTTTCCTACTGCTTTTGCAGCACCAGTCGAAGAAGGAATTATGTTACAAGACGCAGCCCGCCCACCTCTCCAGTCTTTTTTAGACGGTCCATCAGTAGTCATCTGAGTCGATGTAGTAGCATGAACTGTAGTCATCAATGCTTCAACGATTCCAAAATTATCATTAATAACTTTAGCTAAAGGAGCTAAACAGTTAGTAGTACAAGAAGCATTAGAAACGATAGTATCCGTTGCTAAAGCTTTAGTATGATTTACACCCATTACAAACATTGGAGCATCAGCAGAAGGTGCAGAAATAATTACTTTTTTGGCACCACCCGTGATGTGCGCTTTTGCAGTTTCAATAGTGGTAAAGAAACCAGTACATTCTGCAACAACATCTACATCAACTTCATTCCATTTTAAATTAACTGGGTCTCTTTCTGCAGTAATTCTGATATGTTTATCATTTACAAAAAGTTTTCCGTCAATAACTTCTACTTTTCCAGCAAAACGTCCGTGAACTGAATCATATTTTAATAAGTAAGCTAAGTGATCTACATCTAATAAATCGTTGATAGCAACTACTTCTACATTATCTCTATTGTAAGATTCTCTAAAAACAATTCTTCCAATTCTTCCAAAACCGTTTATTCCTAATTTTACTTTTGACATTTTAATTTTTTTTTTGTTTATTTTTCTTTAACTTCATTTAAAGTCTAATTTCCTCACAATAAACTTCATTTTTTTATTTAAGTAGACATAATGTCTGACACTCTTAATAACTCTCTATCAATCTCTGTTTTTCCTTTTATGGCTTGTTCCAAAGGTGTTAACGCCACTTTATCATTTTGCAATCCAACCATATAATTTGACTTTCCTTCTAACAATGATTCGACGGCTTTCACTCCTAATCTGCTTGCCAGAACTCTATCAAAACAAGATGGAGAACCACCCCGTTGCATATGACCCAAAACGGAAACACGCACATCATATTCAGGTAAATTGGCATCTACATAATCTTTTAATTCGAATACATTTTTACCTATTTTATCTCCTTCGGCGATTACAACTATACTAGATGATTTCCCCGAAGCTTTACTTTTTTGCAATGATTCTAATAGTCTTTCCAATCCTAAATCTTCTTCAGGAATAAGAATTTCTTCTGCTCCAGCACCAATACCGGCGTTCAAAGCGATATGTCCTGCATCTCTACCCATTACTTCCACAAAAAACAATCGGTTATGCGAACTTGCCGTATCTCTAATTTTATCAATTACATCTACAACAGTGTTTAAAGCAGTATCATACCCTAAAGTATGACTTGTTCCAAAAATATCATTATCAATAGTTCCGGGAATCCCCATCACTGGAAATCCAAATTCGTTATTAAATAATAAACCTCCGGTAAAAGTTCCGTCACCGCCAATCACTACCAAAGCATCAATTCCAGCTTTAATAAGATTTTCATGTGCTTTTTTTCTGCCTTCTGGTGTTCTGAATTCAGTAGAACGAGCCGATTTTAAAATCGTTCCTCCTTTATTTACAATATTATTTACACTACGAGGTCCCATTTCTTTGAAGTCGCCTTCAATCATTCCCTGATACCCTCTATATATTCCTATACATTCTATGTTATGATACGCACATGTTCTAACTACTGAGCGTATTGCTGCGTTCATTCCTGGAGAGTCACCACCTGAGGTTAAAACGCCAACCTTTTTTATTGTTTTTGGCATTATTTAAGTATTAAAGGGTAAAATTAACAAACATTCATCACTTTCAGGACTGAGTTATTAATAAATTAGGATAGCCTTCTAAATTCAAACGTTTTCGTTAATAAGTTTTTAAAAAACCAAAAGAAAATTAGATTTATTTAACAAAAATAAAAAAAAATCAATTATTTTTTGACAATTAACAGTTAAAGGTTGTTAATAATTGAATTTTTAGGAAAAGTGTTATAAGATTGGATATAAAATAGAAGAGAATATTTTTAATAAGAGATACCTAAATTTATCTCAAAATATTTTTTGAGGTTCAATATCAATTACGCAATACATGCCGTTTATTACAATTAAGATAATTAAGTAAAACATTTCCAAGGGAAATTAATCCTCATCAGGAACAAGAGCTTCTTTATTATTTTCAACCTTTTTAGGTTTAGGTTTTTTAGAATTCGAAAAATTAATGAAATCAGGTGATGGGCTCGAATCTTGATCTTCCACAGCAGGTTTAATTTCTGTTCCTAATTTATGGTTTTTGAATATTTTATTGACAAATTCTTTGAAGGTATCAAAATCAACTTCGTAAGATACCCCTATTCCTTGTGTATATCCAATGCCTTGTCCTATGTAGTTAATATCATTTTCTTTATTAAAAAGACGCAAATTCATGGTCCCGTCTTCATTTACTCGATACAGCACTTCAACATCTCCAACAATTGCAGATTCATTGATCCCCCCGAAAGGAACACCCACTTTTCCATTAATGGTAATCCTTTCATTAATTTTGGATGAAATAGTGGCAATAAATCTTCCGTCAGATTCTCTACCAATCCTTCTATCTGCAGAGACAAAATTGAATCCTACTTTAAATTTCTCATTATCAGTCTGAATTATACCACCTAATAAACTAGTTGCAGTTTCAAATAAACTTCCCGAAAAATCAGATTGATTTACTCCTTCAGGACTTAAAAAGCCTCCAGATGATAATAAATATAGAGCTTGAGTTTGTCTAACATCCTTATCATTCAATTTGTATTGTATTTCAGATTTCAACACACTGCTCACTGTTGGGAATTCAATGTTAAAATCGGGTTCCGGACTTGTTAAATCCCCACGTACACCAATGATAACTTCGACGGGTACCTTTGTATTAAATGAAGAATTTTCTAATAAAACGGAAGGATTAGCAGTTGTTCTATAGACTGCTTCCAAATTTAATTGCGCTTTCATTGGATTCCCTTCCCAGGTAATTGACCCTCCTTTTTTAACCGCAAATTTTTTGTCAATCAACCCACCATATTTAAAGTTATAGGTTCCTTCATAAGCTTGAAAATCCCCCCACATATTGAACTTACCTAATGTATTTATTTTAAACAATAAGGATCCAAAACCTTTCCCTTTCATTCCGTGACCAGTATTTCGGTCTAGAATAACTTCTACTTCCGCATTTGGAGTAATATCCAAATCAAATTCTAATTCGAGCCCTTTATAATTATTAGTATTCTCAAAGATTCCCTTTTCAATGTTATACTTTTCTTTTGGTGTCACAAAATGGATGAAACTATTATCGCTAACACTTTGTGCATTATTAATCGGTATTTTAATTGTCGTTCCTTTTTCGGATTTTGCATCAACTTTTATAAACAATCCATTAGTAGGCCCTTTTATTGTTGCCGTTCCATCAATAAATGCAGTACCAAAGTAGGCCGCGTCTTCACTGTCTTTTGTGTCTAGTGCCAACAGTCTTTTTGAATTTATTGTCAAATCTAACTTCCAGTCAGAAAAATTTTTATGTTGAATACTTCCGGTTAAAGATGCTTTTGTTCCATATTTGGTATCCGTGAGCGTATTGTCTCTGAATAAAAACTTTTCATCCGCTAAGTCAATGATAGTTTTGTCTTTCAACGCATAATCTACATTCAAATACGGTATAGTCATTCCAGCATCATCGACATAAAGACGGCCGTTAATATCTGGTTTTTTAAGATTTCCCGCTATGGTTGAATTACCCGATACAAATCCTCTAATATTTGACAATACATTACCCCCTAGCGAACTCAACGTTCCCAAATTAAATTTATCAAATTTTAATTTTAAATCAAGAAGAGTTTCTTTATTAACGATTTCAAAATTTCCATTGGCGTTAAAAGACTCAATATTTTCATTTTCAATATTAGAATTAATGGTGAATTTTTTGAAGCTTTCATCACCCTCGATATCAAAATTCAAAACCCCTAAGTCCGTTTTATTTACATTTAAATGATCAATCTGTATCGACGCGGTGGGCTGATAAACATTTAAATTTTGCTTGTAATTTACTTCTCCATTGATATTTCCATTAAATACAAATTTATCATTTTCAGGAGTAATTTTATTAAGATCAACATCCGTAAAAGTCAATTTTAGATCTTTATAGGAAGGGCCATTTATATCTCCTGTCAAAGAAACAGACTGATTTTCGTGAGACAATATTATATTGTCAATATTGAAATTTTTAAATGATTTATCAAAAACAATTTTATTATCCGGAGTTTCTTGTTCGTTTAAAAACCACAAATAATCCTTAAATTTAGCTTCAGATTTACTAAATCCTACAACATTTTTATTTTCCTGATTTATAGTATGGTATAAATTTAAATTAAAATAATCTTCCCCTAAATTTCCACCTTTAAATTCAGAACGAAAGAATAAAGTATCTTTCATTGTAACATTTATCAAACTAAAATCCCGTATTTTATAATATTTAGTTTTTATACTGTCTAATTCTATATATGCATTATAAAGAGGGTTCTTATTATCCACCGAAATTCTAATATTATCAAATGTATTTTCCGATGCAACAATTTTTGGTGAATTAAAGTTTAATTTAAACTCATTATTATTCGAGTTGATATTTCCTTTAACTACCGTATTGGGGCTAATTGAAATGTCTGGATAAAATATCTCAATAATTTTATTATAAATTGTAAAATCAAATTTGAGAAACTGATTCTTTTTTACCTTATTCGGCTTGTAATTTGTATAAAGACTCCCTAACGAATTAGTAATCATGTTTTTTAACTGACTAAATTCGTATTTACCAACTATCTCTCCTTCCATAACATCAGGGGAATTAACGGTGATTGTACGCACTCTATTTTCGTCGAAAATAGAACTGACGGTGAAGTCATCAAAATTATAGGTTCCTTTTACATTTTGATAAGAAGTTTTATTGATATATAAGTTCCCCTGAAGATTTTCGATTGTATTTCCTGAAGCTTGAACCACAACATCTCCCTTAAAAACAGAAACAGAGTCTTTTACAAGATTTAATTTATGCAAATCTGCATTTTCTACATTAATATGAAAATCGTACCGACTGTCTTTTTTACTCAAATCGAGTAAACCGTCAAATGTCATGCTTAAATTAGGATCATTAACAGATATTTGACCTGTGTAATTTGGTAACTTAAATTTCCCATCGACTACAATATTACTATAGGTGTAATTGTTATAATCAATTTGACTAATATCCCCTTTAACAGATGTGTCTAAATATTTTTCTTTAAAACCTTTTCCATCTACATCTAAATCGAAACTTACTCTTCCTATATCTTTTCTTTCAAATAAAGTCCCGATATCAAAATCCTCTAAAACAACATTTCCTATATAAGATGCTTTGTCGATAAAATCAATATTTTTCATTTGCAACTTAGATTTCACTTTACCCAACTCTGTTGTCATGGCAAAATCAGCTTCTATTGAAGTAGTTGTAATCCGAGCAGTACCGCCGGCGGTAAATTTTCCTAATTTTTTTAATGTAGTGGGCAACTTTTTACCTAGAATATCTGGAAGGATAACAATAAGTTTATCATAACTGGAGGAAATTTTTTCAAATTTTCCATACATATAAAAACCATGTTCTTTATTTGCGAATAAATTTTTTAAATTAATATCCCCTACTATCTGGGTACTTTTAGAATCAATTAACTTTAATTTTGTTATTCTTAAATTATTAAGTGTTCCTTTAATATTTGCTTTGGTAAAAAATTGTTGGTTTTTACCTAATTCCTTATAAAAAAAACGAATATCATTAGAAGCTATTGAAGCCGTATCCAGTTTTATATTAAACTGAACCTTATCAGTAAAATTAGAGAAATCTTCTATTTTATAATTTAAAAAGACATTCCCTTTTATTTTTGATCCTCTGGTTAATAAGTCAAGATTTTCAAGTTTTATACTTTTTTTTGAATAACTGAATTTTGATTTTAAATTTTCTACATATAATCCACGATGGTCAAGAAATGACATTTTATTGATTATTGTGCTCACGTCAGAACCATATAATTTAAAATCACTGACATAAGCATTCAATTTAGTGAAATTTACTGAAATAGGTGTGACCCGATTCTCGTCAGTTAAAATAAAATGTCCGTTAGTTATGTGTAATTTTGTAGATTGTAGTAAAAAATGTTTCGTTGATTTCTTACCAGTTTCAAAAGCAGCAATAAACCTTTCGATATTAGATTGCTTTTCATTTTTATATGTTTTAAGATTAAACAGCAATCCATCTACCTGCAAGTCACCAAAAATCAAATCGCCGTCTAATAGTTTTTTCCCTTCTAAAATGGTAGTTTTTATTCGGTTCGAATAGATTAATGTATCTTTATGATGATCTAAAATTAAGACTTTTTTAAACTTTACACCCCCAAAAATGGATATTGCCACTTCATCAATAGCGATGTTAGTTTTAAAATCTTTATTAAGACTTCTGACAAAATATTGCGCTATTTTAGTTTGAACAAAAGGGGTGGTCAATGCAATACCAAGCACCAATAAAAGTAGGATAAGTCCAAGTATAGAACGAAATACTATTTTTCTAAATTTTTTGATACTTCTTTATTTTTTAATTTTTATGAAATTTTATTTTGCTTTTGGAAACAGCCGTACCTTTGATAAAAATTCTTTAATTTTGGCTCCGCCGTAAAAATAAATATTTTAAAATCAGTTCGTCAAATATAATTCAAAATTTGTGCCTTTTTATGCAAAATCCTGAGGTTTTTATTCTCGCTATCGAAAGTTCATGTGATGACACAGCGGCAGCTGTTTTACAAAACGACAAAGTATTGTCAAATGTTGTTGCTAATCAGCTAATTCACACACAATATGGCGGCGTGGTTCCGGAACTTGCCTCTCGTGCGCATCAGCAAAATATTGTTCCTGTAATTGATGCCGCACTTCGCAAAGCAAATATACTAAAAGAACAGTTATCAGCAATTGCGTTTACTCAAGGACCTGGATTGATGGGATCGTTACTTGTAGGAAGTTCATTCGCAAAATCATTAGCGCTAGCGCTACAAATCCCTTTAATAGCGGTAAATCACATGCATGCTCATATCTTGGCTCATTTTATTGATGAAGAAGGATTTGAAAAACCAACTTTCCCTTTTTTGGCACTAACAATTAGTGGCGGACATACTCAAATTGTGCAAGTAAATGATTTTTTTGATCTGGTCATTATAGGCGAGACCACAGATGATGCTGTTGGCGAAGCTTTTGATAAAAGTGCAAAAATACTGGGTCTTCCCTATCCTGGTGGCCCTTTGATAGATAAATATGCCCAACTGGGAAATCCAAATGCTTTCGCTTTTACAAAACCAAAAGTACCTGGATTAGATTTTAGCTTTTCTGGTTTAAAAACTGCCATTTTATATTTTATTCAAAAGAAAAATTTAGAAAACCCAAATTTCATTGACGAAAATCTAAATGACATTTGTGCCTCAATACAACATACAATTATCGAAATTTTAATGGATAAAGTTAAGTTGGCGGTAAAGGAAACCGGAATTAAGCAAATTGCGATTGGAGGAGGCGTTTCTGCCAATTCAGGAATCCGAAAAACATTAAAAGAAACGGAGAATAAATATGGATGGAAAACATTTATTCCTAAATTTGAATACACTACGGATAATGCTGCAATGATTGGAATTGTAGGTTACCAAAAATTTTTAACTAAAATTTTCGAAACTTCCTCTGTAGTTTCTAAAGCAAGAATACAATTCTAAATTATGCAATTATTTTACAATATAAATATCAACGAAACCACTGAAACCTTTTCTTTTGACAAAGAAGAAAGCAAACATATCATAAAAGTATTGCGAAAAAAAGATACTGATATATTATACGTTACCAATGGTTTAGGTTTTTTATTTAAAACAGAAATCACATTAGCGTCTGATAGTAAATGCACCGTAAAAATTCTTTCTTTCGAAAAATCGGTGCCTTCAAAATTTCATTTACACTTAGCTGTTGCACCAACTAAAATGAATGATCGTTACGAATGGTTTCTCGAAAAAGCAGTAGAAATTGGCATTCATGAAATTACACCAATTATTTGTGACCGTTCCGAAAGGAAAGTGATCAATACGGAACGATTTGATAAAATTATATTGACCGCATTAAAGCAATCCAATGAGCTATTTCTCCCAAAATTGAATGAAGCCATTACTTTCAAAGAGTTTGTAAAACTTAAAAATGAAGGAAAAAAATTGATTGCACATTGTGAAGAAACCAATAAAAAAACATTGAAATCAGTTTTAGAACCTAATGAAAATATCACAATTTTAATAGGCCCTGAAGGAGATTTTTCTGAAAAAGAAATTGAAGCAGCACTTGAAAATAATTACATCCCAGTTTCTCTGGGAAACACACGTTTAAGAACTGAAACTGCAGCTATTGTAGCTTGTCACAGTGTTGTTTTTGTTAACGAAGTATAATAAATATAATTTCCTGAAATATAGTTATGAAAAAAATATATTACATATTATTACTAATTTCTATCACTTCTTATTCGCAGGAAATCGCTTTATTAAAGTACAGCGGTGGTGGCGACTGGTACGCTAATCCAACTTCATTACCCAATTTAATCAAATACTGCAATGCTAATATAAATACTAAAATTAAACCCAAACCAGCAACAGTAGAACCAAGCAGTCCCGATTTACTTTCCTACCCGTTCGTGCACATGACCGGGCATGGAAATGTGGTGTTTAGCGATGCTGATGTTTCTAATCTTAAAAATTATTTATTAGCGGGAGGGTTTCTTCATATTGACGATAATTACGGAATGGATCAATACATCCGAAAAGAAATCAAAAAAATATTTCCAAATAATGATCTGGTTGAACTTCCTGCAAATCATATAATTTTTCAAAAACCATATCTATTTCCCATTGGATTACCTAAAATTCATGAGCATGATGGAAAAAGACCACAAGCTTTCGGCATATTTATAGAAAACAAATTAGTACTTCTTTACACCTACGAAAGTGATTTAGGGGATGGATGGGAAGATCCGGAAGTAAACAATGACCCTATTGAAGTTCGCGAAAAAGCGCTAAAAATGGGTGCCAATATTATCAATTATATCTTTAATTATTAATAAAATATACAGTCCTCTTATTAAGATATTCCGTTATAAAGTACTTCTTATTATCCTATTATTTGGCAACATTTTTTGCTAAAAAACAGGAAGTATTTATTCAGAAATAGAGATCATTTGGTATAAAAATAGACATCTAAATCCCCGAATAACACCTCACAAATCTGATTTCTAAATAATTCAATAAAAAAAATCTAATTATTATTTACAAAGAAATAATTATGAAATTATTTCTTTAGAAATTGTCTCTGTCAGTAAATTAACAACAAGCACAAATATCAAATATTTTTGTAATCAGTTATATTGGTGAATCGCTAGAGTTCAAGCTTCAACTATTATTTTATAGAATTTAGTCAGAGTTCTTTTAAGAAAATTAATTCTACTATAATAAATACAACGTTTTAGTTAATTAATAAATTTTATTTAAAAAATATAAACTTATTAGATAAATTGTTATATAATTGCATTATTATTAACCAAAACCAATGTTTTATAACAAATAATCTAAATTAATTATGAAAAAAATTCTTTTAACTGCAACAGCATTTTTAATGCTTTTTTCTTGTCAAAACGACCAAACAGAATCTACAACCTTACCAGCAAATGCTATTGCACGTCGCTCATGTGCTTCTCAAGATGTATTGGCAGCCCAAATGAAAGCGGATCCAACTTTAGCCTTAAGAATGAATGAAATTGAAGCATTCACACAAAAAGCAATGTTGACTAACCGTTTAGTAAACGGGAAAGTTCAAATTCCAGTAGTAGTAAATGTTCTTTACAGAACTACTTCAGAAAATATTTCATTAACACAAATTCAATCTCAAATTGATGTATTAAACAAAGATTATAACGCAGGCAACTCTGATTTCAATAGCGTTCCTTCCTTATTTTCTGGAGTTAAAGCGAACGTAGGAATCTCTTTTGTTTTAGATCAAGTAATAAGAAAATCAACTACTTATACATCTTGGGGAACATCAGATGCAATGAAAAAAACTACCTACGGTGGTATAGCGCCAACATCTCCAACGACAAAATTAAACCTTTGGGTTTGTACAATTGGTGGTGGAATTTTAGGATATGCTCAGTTTCCTGGAGGATCATCTTCAACAGATGGTGTTGCTATTGATTCTAAATACATAGGAACTACTGGAACGGCTACTTATCCTTATAATTTAGGAAGAACAGCTACACATGAAATTGGTCACTGGATGAATTTACGTCACATTTGGGGAGATGCTAACTGTGGAAGTGATTTAGTTTCTGATACTCCTACACACAATGACGCTAATTATGGTGTTCCTGCTTACCCTCATTACAGCACTTGTTCTGGAACTCCTGTAGAAATGACAATGAACTACATGGATTACACAGATGACAGAGGAATGTACATGTTCTCTAACGGACAAAAATCAAGAATGGCTGCTTTATTTGTTTCTGGCGGATCAAGAGCTAGTTTTGGAATATAAATTTTTAGTTTTTTAGATTGTAAAACTCGCTACTTGTTAGCGAGTTTTTTTTTAATCTTCATAATCTAAAAAAGCGATATGATTACATCCAAAACCATTTTAAAGGGCTTTACAGCAGCATTACTAAATATGGAATTCATTGGTTCAATTGTATTATTACTTTGCAAATTTAATGGGTACTCATTTATCTAGTCGTATCTTTTACAGTTACATTGATTGCAAGTCCGATTTAAAACTTTTTGAAAAATCGATTAAAGTTCAACCTTATTTTTGCAAAAATAGCGACTTTGTTTATCTTCATACGAATCATTTTCGGGTGGTCATTGATGTTCGTTCCTTTGATTTTATCCTCAAGGCAAAACCTATCGCGGCTTAATACTGCGGGAATTGAAAAAAAAATATTCCAATTTATAAATTCAATTTATTTTTTGGAAATACCAAATTGCTTCCATTAAGTCTTTACAGGAATTAAACCATGCCTATAAGATAAATTTCAATATCATCTCTAATTTTTAAAAATCAAGTACAGTTGAAATAAACAGTATTGGAATAGGATTAGGCTACCTTCTATCAATCATTTTTTTTTCATTTTGAAATACAGATTAAAGTTTTTGTTGGTGATAAAAATTAATTCCAAATCGTCATGAAGATTAAATTTTGAATTCAAAAAAAAAATGTACCCTACTATTAATAGACAAGCAATTATCAAATTGTTGTTTAAAAATTGTCTATCAAAATAAGTATTCGAGAAGCCGAACGATCACATAGTAACTTATTTTGCAGTATAAAGTAGAATGTATAGAGTTCAAGTTTCAATTATTATTTTAAAGCATTGGGCATAAATTCTTTTAATAAAATTAATCATTGTTGTCCGATAAAAAAGAAGCCAAATTAATGGCTTCTTAAAATAATCGTAATTTAGAGTTGCAAAATTCAAATAACGATGGGTAAAAA